>JAAZLD010000124.1 GCA_012799495.1 Desulfitobacterium sp.
AACTGCGGAAGAGATTCAGAGACAGAAGATCAAAGATTCAATAGATGAATATGTTGATCAAAATCCTGACGAAGCGGCGCGTCTGATCAAGACTTGGTTAGCGGAGGAAAAATAGGATGACCCAAAAGCTTACTGGATTACAAAAGACAGCAATCCTTATGATTGCTCTCGGTCCAGAAAAATCAGCAAAAGTAATACAACATTTATCAGAACAAGAAATCGAACAATTGACCTTAGAAATGGCCAATGTTCGCAAAATATCCCCTGAACAGCGAGATAAAGTAGTTGATGAATTTTATGAATTGTGTTTGGCAAATGATTATATAACTCAAGGGGGAATCGATTACGCACGGGAAGTTCTGGAAAGAGCCTTAGGAGAACAAAGGGCCTTTGAGATTATTACTCGTCTCTCCGCTTCCCTGAAAATGCGCCCCTTTGATTTAGTAAGACGGACTGATCCCAAACAACTCCTTTCCTTTATCCAAGGGGAGCATCCTCAGACTATTGCTCTGATTATGACTCATCTCCCTCCGGAAAAGGCTGCTATCCTTTTATCGAGCTTAACCCAAGAAAGGCAAGCTGAGGTAGCGAAAAGGGTTGCCTTGATGGGGAGAACCAGTCCAGAAGTACTTAAGGAAATTGAAAAAATCCTGGAAAGGAAAATATCCAGCTTGGCTCCCACAGACTATACAAGTTCCGGGGGAATCCAAAGTGTGGTGGATATTCTCAATCGCAGTGACCCAACTACTCTCAAGAATGTCATGGAAACCTTGGAAGTGGACGATCCCGAATTAGCGGAACAAGTGAAGCGCCAGATGTTTGTCTTCGAAGACATTGTTATGCTGGATGACCGGGGAATTCAGTTGGTCCTCCGGGAAGTGGATATGAAAGATTTAGCTCTTTCTCTCAAAGGAGCCAATCCAGAAGTTGCCGACAAGATTATGAGAAATATGTCATCCCGGGCTTCTCAAAACTTGAAGGAAGATATGGAATTTATGGGTCCTGTTCGCCTCCGGGATGTGGAAGAAGCACAACAGCGTATTGTTAAAGTTATTCGCCGCTTAGAAGAAACTGGAGCAATTGTCGTTTCGAGAGGTGGCACAGATGAAATTATTTACTAGGTCTCGAATTGTTAAAAGGGAGTCCGTTGAAGTAACTTCTCCTTGTTTGGTGGAATGTGAATTTGAAGAGTTCCGGATCTTAAGTGATCACCTTACTGTAGTAAGGGATAAGGAAGAGCTTACTGGACAAAAAGACACTTTCTCTCAACTAGAGGAACTGGAGGAGCTTGAAGGAGCTAGAGAAACCTACCTTTCTGAAGCCAGGGAAGAAGCCAAAGAGATCCTCGCTGAGGCGGAAGAGCTTCGTGCCCAAGGTGAACTTTTTCTGAAAGAAGCCCAAGAAGAGGGAGAGAAGCTTCGTCAAGAGATTCTCGCAGAGGCTCATAAGGAAGCTGAAAAATTAAAAGAGGAAATCTCCCAAAAGGCTTATGAAGAAGGGTATACCTTAGGGCAGGAGGAAGGATATAAAGCTGGTTGGCAAAAAGGGGAAGTAGAAAGCAAAGAGCTAATTGCCCAGGGACAAAAAGTCCTTAAATTGGCCCAAAAAGCAGCCTATGGGGAATGGAATAAGGTAGATGAAACTCTCCTTAAGTTATCTCTAAAAGTGGCTGAGAGAATAGTGAAAGCCCATATTCAAATTCACCCTGAGTCTTTAATAGAGCGCATTCGGGCTTTATCCCTTCTACCTGAGGAGCGAGAGGATTGGAAACTTCATGTTTCCTCAGCAGATTATCAATGGCTTTCTGAAAAGGTGGGGGATGAATTAAGAATACCCTTATTCGAAGATCAGACCTTAATGGAAGGGGATTGTTTCCTGGAATGTGGAGAAGGGATCTTCGATGCCTCTTTAGATATTTTGCTAGAACGTTGTGAACAGCTATTACGAGAGGAGCTAAGATATGGCCAATTGGCAGAGTCTCCTTCAGAAAATAGATGATTATGATTTGGTAGTCTCCCATGGCCGGGTCTCCAAAATCGTCGGCTTGATGATTGAATCTGATGGTCCTCGGGTCAGTGTGGGAGAATACTGTAAAATCCATACCCAAGATGGTCAAGCCATACCAGCGGAGGTGGTAGGTTTTCGTAATTCCACCACATTGCTCATGCCCCTAGCAGAGTTAGAAGGTATCGCTCCCGGTGATCGAGTAATTCCCCAACAACACAAATTAGAAGTTGGGGTAGGGCAATCCCTTTTAGGACGAATCTTAGATGGTTTAGGTCGTCCCCTTGATGGAAGACCCCTCTATACCAGTGAGGATTACCCTTTACAAAACTCTCCCCCTAACGCCTTTCTCCGCCCTCGGATCAAGGATCCTCTTAGTGTAGGAGTCCGGGCTGTAGATGGACTTTTGACTATAGGTAGGGGGCAAAGGATTGGGATTTTTGCTGGCTCTGGTGTGGGAAAAAGTACCCTTCTCGGGATGATGGCTCGTAATACTTCCGCTAGTGTTAATGTTATTGCATTAGTGGGAGAAAGAGGCAGGGAATTAAGAGATTTTATCGAAAAGGATCTTGGTGAGGAAGGTTTAGAACGTTCAGTTCTAGTGGTAGCCACTTCTGATCAGCCAGCCCTTGTTAGATTAAAAGCTGCTTATACTGCCACAGCTATTGCCGAGTATTTTCGGGATCAGGGTCAGGATGTCCTCTTGATGATGGACTCTGTAACTCGCTTTGCAATGGCTCAACGGGAAGTAGGGTTAACAACAGGAGAACCTCCTGCTACCAGAGGTTACCCCCCATCTGTATTCGCAATTTTGCCAAAACTCCTGGAACGCTCAGGTATGAGTGAAAAGGGAAGTATTACAGGGATTTATACTGTTTTAGTGGATGGGGATGACCATAATGAACCTATTGCTGACGCAGTTCGAGGAATTCTCGATGGACATATAGTTCTCACCCGAGAATTAGCTATGCAAAACCATTACCCGGCAATCGATATACTCCAATCTATTAGTCGAGTTATGATCGATATAATTTCAGAAGAGCATAAAAAACATGCCGGAAAATTGCGGGAGTATTTAGCTGTTTATCAAGATGCTAAAGATTTAATCGATATCGGGGCTTATGTCTCAGGCAGTAACCCTCGGATCGATGAAGCAATTAAGTATATAGATGGAATCAATAAATTTTTATGTCAAGGGGTGGAAGAAAAAGTATCTTTTATGGAGACCCTTGAACAATTAAAAAAGGCTCTTGAGTAATGTAGTTAGGGGGGATGCCCATGGCCAGGTTCAAATTCCGGCTAGAGGCTCCTTTAAGGATAGCTCAGAAGACTTTGGAGGAAGAACAGATAATCCTTGCTCAAGAAGAGAAAAAACTCCTCCAATTAGAAGAAGAGTTTCAAAGACAACAAAGGGAATGGGAAGATGCTCTACAGGGTCAAAGAGAGGCTTCCTTAAAATCTCCCCAAGATTTATCCCTTTGGCTTCACTTTAGCCAAAGACAATTAGAGCTTTTAAGAATTAAGAAAGAAGAGGTAGCACAGCAAGAAGAAGTGACTGCTCTTCAAAGACAGAAACTAATAGAAGCTCATCAAGATAAAGAGAAGCTGGAAAAACTCAGAGCCCGGCAGGAAGCAGAGTTTAACCTTATGGAACAACGGCGGGAGCAAGCCCTCCTCGATGAAGCAGGCCAAAATAATTTTAGGCGGAGGAAAACTTTATGATTGAAGTAACGCGCCTTAACGGCAAAAAGTTAATTCTCAACTCAGAACTCATCGAAACTGTGGAATCGACTCCCGATACGGTAATAACCTTAACCGGAGGGAATAAATATGTTGTTAGCGAAACAACAGAAGAGTTGATTCAGAAAGTGACGGAGTATAAGAGGCGTTGTCACCCGCTATTTCAAGAAGAAGGGGAGATACCAAGAGGATGTTGAATCGAAAAACCATATTAGCGATTTTTTTAGCCGGATTTCTGGGTTCCATGATTGGTGTAATTGGAACAATAAGTGCTCAAGCATTTCTTTTCCCTAAAGATCCTGGGGAAAGGGCTATCGTCAAAGAAGAAGGTCCCATTATTCCCATTGGGGAATTCACTCTTAACCTTCAGGGTGGGGCTTTTTTGAAGGCTCAGATCTCTGTTGAGGGAATGAACGAGAAGTCCGAAGATGCCATTGTTAGTAAAAAAGCTGTGATTAAGGATCGGATTAATACTGTACTCTCCAGCAAATCTATCCAAGATGTACAGCCAGAAGTTCGGGAAAAGTTAAAAAACGAATTGGTTGAACAACTCAACGAAGTAACTAATAATAATGTTCAGGATATTTTCTTCGAGAGTTTTGTATATCAATAACCTAATTCTTTAGAACACCAGAATCCTTTATAATATAATTGATGAGTAATTAGAGAGGGGGGATCTTATGGGAGAGGTATTATCGCAAGAAGAAATTGATGCCCTACTTAGTGCATTAAACACAGGAGAGGTAGACGCTGAAGAGATCAAAACCACTAAAGAACAAAAGAAGATCCGTGTCTATGATTTTAAAAGGCCCAACAAATTCTCCAAAGATCAGATACACTCCCTCCAAAATATTTACGAGAACTATTGTCGTTCTCTCACAACTTATTTATCGGGAAATCTACACTCAGTTGTTGAGGCCAAAGTCAGCTCTCTAGAGCAGATCACTTATGATGAATTTATTCGTTCTCTGCCTAACCCCACAATCCTCAGCTTATTTACCATGAAACCTTTAGAGGGTACTCTCCTCATGGAGATGAATCCCACTTTAGCTTTTGCAATTATCGATCGTTTATTAGGTGGACATGGTGAAAACGCTGAGAAGAACCGGGATTTAACAGAAATAGAAAGAACTATAATTTCTCGGCGAGCAGAGCAAATGATTCACTTGATTGGTGAAGCTTGGGAAGAGGCTATGGAAACGGAGCCGGAATTTATGCTTGTGGAAACTAACCCCCAGTTCACCCAGATTGTGGCTCCTAACGAAATGGTCCTCTTAGTGACTATCGAGGTGACAATAGGAGAAATGGCAGGGCTCATCAATATGTGTCTCCCTTATCTGGTACTAGAGCCAGTACTGGATAAATTAAGCACATTATTCCTCTTTTCCATACAAGCAAAAGAAAGATCTCCTGAACAAGTTGCTGCCATTCGCCAAAAGATAGAATGGGCGAAGGTGGATATGACTACTATCCTTGGTCATTCCGAGATTTTAGTCCGGGATCTATTAGAGTTGGCACCGGGGGATGTCATACCATTGTCCCAAAGTATTAAAGAGCCCCTCCCAATTTATGTGGGAGATTTTTGGAAATTTCGGGGGATACCTGGTATGTACGGAGAACATCTCGCCGTTCAAATAACAGAAATCGTTGAGGAAGGAAGGGATCAAGATGGGTAACGGTATGCTTTCCCAGGAAGAAATCGATGCCTTGTTGGGAGGAAACCTTGAGGCTGATCCCCCAGCTACAGAAGAACCTGTTGAAGAATTTACTGAAATAGAAAAAGACGCCATAGGGGAAATAGCAAATATATCTATGGGTACCGCCGCTACCACTTTATCCCAAATTTTAGGTAAGAAGGTGGAGATTACTACTCCTAAGGTAGATCTGGCGTCCTCTGAACAAATACGCAAAGATTATCCTGTTCCATCTGTTATTGTGGAAATCCAATATAAATCTGGAATTCAAGGTTCTAACCTTTTGATATTATCCCAAAGGGATGGAGCCGTTATTGTAGACTTGATGATGGGAGGAACTGGATTAAATCCTCCCGATACACTAGATGAGTTAGCCATTAGTGGTGTAGGTGAAGCTATGAACCAAATGATGGGTTCAGCTGCTACTTCTATGTCCACAATGTTTAATTCTGTAGTGGATATAACTCCTCCTAATCTAGTCTTAAATGAAATGACTGAAGGGGAAGAAGATGTTATCAGCTCCTTCCTTAATGGAGATGGAAGATTAGTTCGCGTATCCTTCCGGATGGTAGTGGAGGATGTGATTGATAGTATCTTAGTTCAGGTGATTCCTGTTGATGTGGCTAAAGGTATGGTAAGCAAACTAATGGGAGGTATGGATGGCTCTGAAGAACCAGAGGCTCAACAACCTCAACCTCAGGGAGCTCACCAGGAACCTCAGGTTCAAAGCCCCCAGGCTCAGGCTCAACCACAGCCTCAGCCTCAGGTTCAACCTCAACCTCAGTTCCAGGCTCAACCCCAACCCCAACCTCAACATCAATATGAGCCCCAACCTCAACAGCAATACTATCAACAACCCCAATATCAACAACCTCAATATCAACAACCTCAATTACAGCAATCTCAATACCAACAATCTCAACCAGGTGGGTCACAGAACTATGGGCAGTTTGGAGCTCCTTCTACACCGGTACAACCGGCTCAATTTGCTCCATTGCATCCTGTAGACCCTATTCGCGGTCAGGATAATCTGGATTTAATTCTTGATGTGCCCTTGCATGTCAGTGTTGAACTGGGTAAAGCGAAGAAAACCATCAAAGAGATCCTGGAACTTGGCCCAGGCTCAGTTATTGAGTTGGATCGCTTGGCGGGAGAGCCAGTGGATATGATAGTCAATGGCAAGTTAGTTGCTAAATGTGAAGTTGTAGTGATTAACGAGACTTTTGGTATCCGCATTACAGATATTATTCAGCCCAGTGAACGAATGAATAAGGCCATGGGCCTCTAATGTCTGAAAGATATAGGTCACTGAAGAAAGAAATATCAGAATCCAAGATTATATTTACATCTGGATAATTAAGGAGGAAAAATTGTGGGTGCTAGTGTTTTAATTGTGGATGATGCAGCATTTATGCGGATGATGGTAAAGGATATTCTAACTAAAAATGGCTTTGATGTGGTGGGAGAGGCAGAAAACGGTGCAATAGCAGTAGATAAATATTCGGAACTAAAGCCAGATTTAGTTATTATGGATATTACCATGCCGGAAATGGATGGTTTACAAGCGGTGCGGGAAATTCGCAAGCAAGATCCCCAAGCTAATATCATTATGTGTAGTGCTATGGGACAGCAAGCTATGGTTATTGACGCCATCCAATCAGGAGCTAAGGATTTTATCGTCAAACCCTTCCAAGCAGAAAGGGTGGTTGAAGCAGTTAATAAGGCGTTGAAGTAATATGTCCAACTTTACCCTTGCTTTTGATGAAAATGCACCTTACCGCCCGCCAGAGGTTTCGTCTACTCCAGGTACGGAACTAACAACCTTTAATGGAGGGCTAGTTATTACAGTCCTCATTCTTTTTCTAATTTTAGTTCTTGCCCTTTGGGTAATACGAAAAATGAATGGAATTACTTATAGAGGTATGCATGCTCCTTGGGCTAGGGTTTTGGACCGCCAAATGCTTACCTCTAATCAGTCTTTGTATCTAGTGGAAATAGCTGGGAAACTTCAAGTTTTAGCAGCTACTGATCACCAGATTACTAAGATTCAAGAGATTAATGATCCAGAGCAGGCCTTAGAAATTCTCGATGAAATCGCTCATCGGCCTATTGAGAGAAGAGAAGGAGTCTTAGCAACACTGGCCCAGGGTCTTTTTGGAGGAAGAAGAAAGGGTCAGGAATCCTTTGAAAAAGAGCTGGAACGTTTGCTGGAGGAGGTGGAAAAATGACCACCTTATTTTCTCGGTTATTTTTGCGGTTATTTACGGCCACCACCTTTTTATTACTCCTTAAACCTAAGGCTTTATTAGCTGTAGGAATAACTATCGATTTAGGAACTACTACAGCAGAACAGACCAGCACCAGCTTGCAGCTTTTGCTTCTCTTAACTGTTCTTTCTTTGGCACCTGCAATTCTGGTCTTGATGACTTCCTTTACTCGGATTGTCATCGTCCTGTCTTTTACGAGGAATGCTTTGGGAACCCAACAGCTCCCTCCTAATCAGGTGATTATTGGTCTAGCTTTGCTTCTAACATTTTTCGTCATGGCTCCTACTTGGAATGAGATCAATACCCAGGCTATTCAGCCTTATATCAGTGAAGAAATTACCCAAGGTGAAGCAATCAGTCAGGCGGAAGGATCTCTAAGACAATTTATGTTTCAACAGACCCGGGAAAAGGATTTGGAGCTCTTTGTAAATCTAGCTCAGATGGACCGTCCCCAAACTTATGCCGATATACCTACCTATGTCCTTGTACCAGCCTTTGTGATTAGTGAGTTAAAAACCGCTTTCCAAATGGGTTTTGCCATTTTTATTCCCTTTATGGTTATTGATATGATCGTAGCTTCGGTCCTTATGTCTATGGGTATGATGATGCTTCCACCGATGATGATTAGTTTACCTTTTAAAGTGTTGTTATTCGTTTTAGTAGATGGGTGGCATCTGGTGGTAGAGTCTTTAATCAGCAGTTTTTACTAAGGGGGGCTGTAAATGAGTGAAAATGACGTCTTGTATCTAGCAAAAGAAGCCTTGATGACAGCCCTAATGGTAGGTGGACCTGTATTAGGTGCCAGCTTGCTGGTAGGTCTTTTAGTGAGTATTTTTCAGGCTATGACCCAGATTCAGGAGCAAACCCTCACCTTTATTCCTAAAATTCTAGCCATTGTGGCAGTATTACTTTTATTAGGACCCTGGATGTTAAAGGTATTTACTGCTTATACCATCAACCTTTTTACGGACTTAGCTACTTTTGGCAAATACTAATTATCCCGGAGGAGTAACATGCTTTCAGAAATCTTGCAATGGAATTTAACCTTGTTCCTCCTCATTTTATGCCGTTGGACGGGAATGATCATGCTATCTCCGGTTTTTGGAGCTCGTGGGGTGCCAGCTATGGTCAAACTTGGCCTGGCTGCTGGGATTACAGTGATCCTTTATCCTTTGATTTTGGCAGATAATCCTCAGATCCCTACGGAAACTCTGGCCTATGTGGCTTTAATCATTAAGGAAACTTTAGTGGGCTTGGTCATTGGTTTTGTAATGTATACTATTACCGCTATTTTAGAAGGGGCAGGAAAGCTCATCGACTTATCTATGAGTTTTAATATGAGTGGTGCTATTGACCCTGTCTTTGGGGTTCAGAGTGCTTTGATTGGTAATTTCCAAATAGTTTTGGCTATTATGCTCATTTTAGCTACTAACGCTCATCACTATCTCATTGCTGCCATGGTCAAAAGTTATACTTATGTACCTATCAATCCTGAGGGGATTCCTCTAGGATTGAACTTCTATATACTTTTAATCCGGAACATTTTTTCCTTAGCAGTTCAATTAGCCCTCCCTGTAGTAGGTGCTATCTTCCTAGTAGAAATCGGTGTTGGGCTATTGATGCGGGCGGTGCCTCAGATGAATATTTTTTCCGTAATTTTCCCTGTGAAAATTCTCTTTGGTTTTATTATTCTTTTCTTATATATAGCTTTTTTCAGCGAATCCGTCTCCTTAATTTTCGATAATGTGATGAAATGGCTTTATAAACTGTATGAGGGGTGGGCCACTTGAGTAGTAGCGAAAAGACTTTTAAGGCCACGCCTAGGCGCAGGGAAGAAGCCCGCCGCAAAGGTCAAGTATTTAAGAGTACAGAGATGGTCTCAGCTTTACTCTTGGCCAGTTTTATTGGAGTATTGAAGTTTTGGTTTCCCATTATGATCGAAAAAGTTCAGGAGCTTTTTGTTCATATATATAACTTACCTTTTGATTGGACTATTAACTCTGTGGCAACTATCTCTAGGGAAGTAGGGCTAGTAGTAGCTCAGATTATGGCTCCATTACTAATTGTAGGAGCACTTATTGCCACAGGTGCTAATTATGTGCAAGTTCGTTCACTTTTTACTGTGGAACCCTTAAAGCCCCAACTAAGCCGGATTAGCCCTATTAGTGGGGCAAAGCGGATGTTTGGGGTTAGGGCATGGGTGGAATTGGCTAAGGCTTTATTAAAGATTATTTTTATCGGTTATTTTCTTGTAGCAACTTTCCGGGACAACTTCGAAGTTTTTCCTGCTATGGCTCGTTTTACAGTGGGACAAGGGGCAGTTTTTATTGGCAATCTGGTAATCGATCTCGGGTGGAAAATTGCCCTTTCTTTCTTTATTATCGCAGCTATTGACTTTTTGTATCAGTGGTGGGATTATGAGAAAAATTTGAGAATGTCCCATCAGGAAGTTAAACAGGAATATAAGCAATCAGAAGGTGATCCCCAGATTAAAGGGGAAATAAAGAGAACACAACGGGCCATGTCTTTGAACCGGATGATTCAGGAT
>JAAZLD010000125.1 GCA_012799495.1 Desulfitobacterium sp.
AAAGTGGGCTGCGCCTTGCTTTAGAAGTTAAAAAATATAATGTTCCCATGGTTTTTGCCCTAAACATGGTGGACGTGGCCGAAAGAAAAGGGATCAAGGTTAATATCGGTCTCCTCTCTCAAAAACTGGGTAGTCCAGTAATTCCTACTATCGCAGTAAAAAACCAAGGGTTAGAGGAGATCAGAGAAGAACTTTCTAAGGCTGTGAAAAGTTCTTCTGTTGAGAATGAATCTTATTGTCAAGGTTCTGCCTGTGGTGGTAGCTGTGGAAGTTGTGGAACTCTTAGTGTTTTTGATTATTGGGAACAAGCTAAAGAATTAACCCGGCAAGTTGTAACAGATACTAATAAGAACCCTAGTTTCTTAGACCGTCTAGGGGAACAAATGATGAAACCTTGGCCTGGAATTCCCATAGCTATTTTAGTTGTTATTTTATCTCTAGCAGTGGTAGTCGGTGGGGGTAAAGGTCTAAGAGCAGGTCTTTTACTTCCACTTGTGAATAACATTATCGTACCTTTTTTCCGCAGTATTTTTTCAGCTATAATCCCTGACGGGGTTTTCCAAAATATTCTTATTGGTGAATATGGTATTTTCGTCATTAGCTTCGAATGGATTATCGCCTTAGTTCTCCCCTATGTCTTAGTTTTCCAAATCGTCTTTAGCTTCCTGGAAGATAGCGGATATCTACCTAGGATTTCGGTATTATTTGATAATATTATGCGGAAGTTAGGAGTACAAGGGGGAAGTTTGATCAATATCATGTTAGGCTTTGGTTGTGCAGTTCCTGCAATTATCGGTACCAGAGCCGCAACTACGAAAAAAGAGCGCCTCATGGTGACAACAATGATCTGCTTTGCCATCCCCTGTATTTCTCAGACGGGAGCTATTATTTCCCTAACAGGCAGTTATTCCTTTGGCATGGTTTTGGCAGCCGTTCTTACTGGGTTTATAATTTTTATTACCACAGGGATAGTCTCAAGCAAGATTTACAAAGGTCAAGTTGATCCCCTGGTCATCGAAGTACCAGCTCTTCTCCTGCCCAATCCCAAGGCTTATCTCAAAAAGCTTATGGTACGGTTCAAGCAATTCGTAATCGAGGCTGAAGGGCCCATGCTCATTGCTGTAGTAATTGCAGCAGTATTTAAAGAATCCGGCGCTCTTGATGCCTTTGCTCGCATATTGGAGCCCCTTATGGCGGGCTGGCTTGGTATGCCCAAGGAAGCAATTATCGTTTTAATCTTAGGTATCGTAAGGCGGGAAATGGCTGTTGCCCCCTTAATTTCTATGAATTTAGACCCTCTGCAAATGTTTGTTGGGGTAGTAGTTGCTCTACTTTACCTCCCTTGCCTCTCGGTTTTCGGAATTTTAGCCAAGGAGTTTAAGGCTAGAGTTGCTGTAGGAATCGCCCTTTCAACAACTTTTGCTGCTTTATTTGTGGGTGGACTTGTGAACCAAATTGGCACCCTTATGGGTTTCTAAAGCTGTAGACTTACCTAAACCTTTTATAAACATTTACAAAAAAAATACTTCC
>JAAZLD010000126.1 GCA_012799495.1 Desulfitobacterium sp.
TATTCAAAACATGTAATTCTCCAAAGAGCAGTTCCTTATGTGCGGGACGGACTTAAGCCCGTTCATCGGCGGATTATCTACTCGATGGATGAACTAAATATGCACCCAGATAAACCCTATAGCAAATCAGCTCGTTTAGTAGGGGATTGTATGGGGAAATACCACCCCCATGGAGATTCATCCATTTATGATTCGGCAGTACGAATGGCCCAACCTTGGGCAACCAGATATCCTTTAGTGGATGGACATGGGAACTTTGGCTCGATTGATGGGGATAGCGCTGCTGCTATGCGTTATACAGAAATGCGGATGACCCATCTTTCTCAGCTTATGACTCAAGATCTAGAAAAGAATGTAGTACCTTTCAAAGCTAACTATGACCAACGTCTCAAAGAGCCTACTGTTTTACCGAGTCCATTCCCTAATGTCTTAGTTAATGGAGGTTCAGGGATTGCTGTGGGGATGGCTAGCAATATGGCTCCTCATAATCTAAGGGAGGTAGTAGATGCTCTAATCCTCCAAATCGATAACCCTGATATAACAGTGGAAAAGCTTATGGAAAAGGTTAAAGGTCCAGACTTTCCCACAGGAGGACTAATTATCGGCTCTGAGGGCTTTACTGAAGCATATAAAACTGGCCGGGGCAAAGTTATCATGCGAGGAAAAGCTGTCATAGAACCTAGTAAGGGAGGGAGGAGCCAAATAGTCATTACAGAGATCCCTTACCAAGTTTCAAAAGCTAACCTAGCCGCAAGAATAGAAAGTCATGGTGAAAGTGGTAAAATCGAAGGAATCTACGAAGTCAGGGATGAATCTGACCGAGAAGGTTTACGTTTAGTAGTGGAATGTAAAAGAGATGCGGATCCTAAGGTCGTTCTTAACCAGCTTTATAGATATACCCAACTTCAGGAGACTTTTGGGATTATAAATTTGATTATCACTGCTGAAGGTGTCCCGAAAGTTTTAGGATTAAAAGAGATCAATGGAGCTTATATTGAACATCGAAAAGATATTGTTACACGCAGAACAGAATATGATCTTCAGAAAGCTAGGGATCGAGCCCATATTCTTGAAGGCTTAGTTATAGCTATTAACAATCTTGATGAAGTACTAAAGATCATACGTTCCAGTAAGACACCTGCTCTTGCTAAAGCAGGATTGATTACTAGGTTTGAATTCACTGAAGTACAGGCTCAGGCAATATTGGATATGAAGCTTCAGCACTTAACGAACCTGGAGATAGATGGCATTAAAAAAGAATATGAAGACATCTTAAAACTTATTAAAGAACTAGAAGCTATTTTAGCCGATGAAAAAAAGATTTTCGGGATTATAAAAGAAGAGTTAAAAACCATTGCCAATAAATATGGAGATGATCGCCGTACCCTAATCTTACCAGAGGATGTAGGGGTTGAAATTGATTTTAGTGCTTATGAAGAACCGGAAAAAAACATTGAAATATTTCTCACTCTCAACGGCTTCATCAAACAAATCCCCACTCCTACTAACAAAAGACAAAAAAATGCCTTGGCTTACACCTTTAAGGATGGAGATTTAGTCTGGGAGCAAATTTCTTGTACCACAAAAGATACTTTATACTTTTTCACCCAAAACGCGAATGTGTACAATATCAAAGCTACCTTAGTACCTGAGGCAGGTCCTAAAGATAAAGGCAGGGCAATCAGTAACCTTTTCCCACTACCAGAAAACGAAAGGATCGTCTCAATAATCCCCTTGGAAGAAGGAGAGGAAGAAGGTTTCTTTGTTTTTGTTACCGAAGAAGGACAAGTAATGAGAACTCCTGTAACAGACTTCCTCAATATCCGAACTTTTGAAGCCATGACATTAAAAGAGGAAGACCAAATGATCAGAGTCTTTTATAGTCAAGGTGGAGGAGAATTGCTCTTGGCTAGCTATCATGGTCAAGCAATCCGTTTTGCCGAAGAGGAAGTTAACCCTATGGGCCGCAAATCTCAGGGGGTAAGAGGGATGAATCTAGAGAAAGATGATGTGGTGGCAGACGCCGTATTAATCTATGCTGAGGAAGATCCCAAGAAACAAGGGTATCTTGTTACAATAACGGAGCAAGGATATCTTAAGAAAACCTCACTCCAAGAGTACAAACCTCAAGGACGCGGGGGCAAAGGAATAATTATAAGTAAGATAGAGCCTGATAAGACAGGCTATATAGTAGGAATTGTCTATGTAAAAGATGAAGAAGAACGCATTATCCAACTCCTGCAAGAAGGGGGAACAGCCACAGCTATTGAGGTAAAATCTCTTAGAAGTGAACAAAGAGCAAGAACTGGAGAAGCCTTAGTTAATGTGATTCTTAATGATTTTTTGGTAAGGGTAGTGTGAGTTTTAGAAGGGTTGGGAAAGGATGTATTCATCTCTTAATGTTCAGTTAGAAAGAGCTCAGCAAGAGAAGGCTCGATTAAGTAAAATTGAGGCTATGCTTCAGGAGTTTCAGGAAGAATTAAGGATCCTGGAAGAAAAGGAAAAAGATCTAAAAAAGATCCTCAAAAAAGAAAATCTAGATGTGGAAAAATTAGAAAATGGGAGTATCGTGAGTTTTTTCTACTCCATAACTGGAAGACTAGCTGAAAAGTTAGAAAAGGAAAAACAGGAGGCCTTTGCTGCCAGACTGAAGTATGAACAAGCTCTTGAAGATATTGCAGACATAAAAGCAGCTATCGAAAAACTAACTACTGAGAGAAAAAACTATTTAGATAGCAAAAGAAAATATGAAGAGCTCTATATCCAAAAAAGAAGGATGCTTTTGGAAGAAAACGGAGCCCATGCCCAGGAAATCATGGATTTAACTGAGCGGGTAAATAATCTTCGAATCAATATTAAGGAAATCGATGAAGCCATAGAAGTGGGTCAGAAAGCTCTCCAACACATGGAGGGTGCTCTTGGCTACCTATCAAAAGCCCAAGGGTGGGGAACTTTCGATTTACTAGGAGGGGGCCTTATCGCTGACTTGGCTAAACATTCCCATATTGATTCTGCTCGAGCACAAGTGACTGAAGCACAACTTGCTTTGCATCATTTCCAAGCTGAGTTAGCCGATGTTCAGATTAGTGCAGATATGAAAATCGATATTCAAGGATTCATAACCTTTGCCGATTTCTTTTTTGACGGGATAATTACTGACTGGTTCGTCCAAACGAGAATTAACGACTCTAAAACCAGCGTTGAGGATACCAGAGACCAAATTATAGGTATTTTAAGACGATTAAGAGAAATGAAGGATGAGAACGAAAGAACCCTTATTGCAAAGGAAAATCGTTTAAAACACTTAATAATTGATGCACAATAGTGAAGGATTTAAAATGAGGTGATTTCAATGGCCTTAGTGTACTCGGCGTTTGTTCCTCACCCACCAATAATAGTACCGGAAATAGGCAGAGGAGAAGAAGAAAAGTGTGCAGCTACCTTAAAATCTTTTCGACAAATTGCTTGCTCCTTCGTTGAGCAAGAAGTGGAAACGGTACTGATTATATCTCCACATGCTCCTCTTTTGCGGGAGGGGGTAGTTATACTTCAAGATCCCCAGTTAGAAGGAGATTTTACCCAATTCAGAGCACCTCAGGTTTCTTTGTCCTTTCCCAATCATCAGGAACTAGCTCAAGAATTGAGCAAATTACCGGGAGGAGTCCTTTATTCCACCCAATTAGATCATGGAACAATGGTTCCCCTCTATTTTCTCAAAGAAGCTGGATGGCATGGGAAAGTAGTAGTTATGAGTATGCCTTATAGTAACCCAGAGGTATATGGTAATAAAATCGCCAGCATTTTAAAGGAGTTTTCCGAAAGGATAGGTATTTTAGCTAGTGGGGACCTATCCCATAAACTTAGGGAAGATGGACCATATGGTTTACATCCTTCGGGACCTATTCTTGATCAGGAGATTGCTACGAGACTTGCCCATAATCCTTCTACTGTAAAAGATATTCCTAAAAAATTAGCAGAAGAAGGGGCCGAATGTGGCTGGCGCAGTCTTCGTT
Source organism: Desulfitobacterium sp. (assembly GCA_012799495.1). Taxonomy (GTDB): domain Bacteria; phylum Bacillota; class Desulfitobacteriia; order Desulfitobacteriales; family Desulfitobacteriaceae; genus Desulfitobacterium. Next base: position 4,014 of record JAAZLD010000126.1, read on the forward strand.
TGGCTTTAGCTGTCCAAGAAGGTCTTCCTCAAGTCCTTTCATATGAGGGAACTTTTGGAGTAGGATATCTAGTGGCAGAACTATATAAAACTTCCCCCTTACCCCATTGGGCTAGGGCTTGCCTAGAAACCTATCTTAAAGAAGGAAAGAGGAAGTTTAAAGATCTCACTCCCCCGGAGGGTGCAGAATTCCAATTGCAGCGGGGATGTTTCGTAACTCTAAACCAAGATGGAAACTTAAGAGGTTGTATCGGAACAATAGCTCCAACCCGGGATAACTTAGCCCAGGAAATCGCCTTTAATGCTTTAGCAGCAGCTTTTGAAGATCCTAGGTTTAGACCTGTAGAAATAGATGAGTTACCTTATTTGAGTATATCTGTAGATGTCTTAGGTGAAATGGAGAAGATCAAATCCCTAGAAGAGCTTGATCCTCATCGTTATGGAGTAGTTGTCCAAAATCGGGGAAGAAGAGGTTTATTATTACCTCATTTAGAGGGAATCGATACTGTAGAAGAGCAGGTCAGTATCGCAAAACAAAAAGCTGGCCTAAGCCAGGATGAGTCAGTAGAAATGTGGCGCTTCGAAGTAGTCCGGCATTTTGAATAGGTATTATTCAAGATAGCGATAATCATAGCTTGAGCTTGGATATAGTCTATTCTTATAGATACGGGGTGATATAAATGGTAAAAGAAATAGGAAAAGCTAGCTGTCTCCTTTGCCCCAGGCACTGTCAACTAAAAGTCGGTCAAACTAGCCGCTGTCATGTACGGGCAAACAAAGGTTCGGGAGTGGTAAGCCTCAACTATGGTGAAGCAGCCTCCTGGCATACTGATCCTATAGAGAAAAAACCTTTATATCACTTTTATCCAGGAAAACAAATATTTTCTGTAGCAGGTTTTGGTTGTAATCTTAGCTGCACCTTTTGCCAAAACTATGAAATTTCTCAAGTCTCCCGGCAAGGAGTTCCGGTAACACCCGAAGAACTTGCGGCACAAGCAAGTAAAACCTTAGGCATTTGTTTTACCTATTCAGAGCCTACTATGTGGTATGAGATGATTCGAGATACCGCTCCTCTTGTCAAAGAAAGTGGGGGAAAGGTAGTTTTGATCAGTAATGGGACTATCTCATCACGATTTCTCGAGGAACTTATTCCCTATATTGATGCAGTAAATATCGATATTAAAGGATTTACTGAGGAGTTTTATCAGAAATATTGCGGTGGAAAATTGAGTTGGGTTTTAGATACTGTCGAAAGACTGGCTGGCCGTGTTCATTTAGAAGTCACTACCCTAATTGTTCCAGAAGGTAATGACGATCCTCAAGAAATTCGCGAATTAGGAAAATGGCTTCGGAATCTAAACACTCCATTAGCTTGGCATTTAAGTCGATATTTTCCATCCTACAGGCACTCTTCTCCGCCAACTGATCCTCAAAAGCTATTGGAACTTTGGGAAATTGCTAAAGAAGAAATTGAATACGTATATATGGGTAATATCAGCGGTGGACAAAATACAATCTGTCCACAATGTGAAAAAACAGTGATCTTTCGGGAATACTATCATACTAGAAATATTCTTAACCAAGGAGAGTGCCCTTACTGTGGTAGAACAATCTTTGGGGAAGGTTTATAAATTTATTACGGGACATTAGAAAGCAGGAGCGATAATTACGCTTCTGTTTTTTGATTTTACAAAAAAAGAAAGTTCTCGAAGACTTTTTCGGAGAAGGGGTATGGGATCCTCCTAAACACTGGAGTCCAATGAATCGCAAAAAAGCTAAGTTAGTCAAATGGGCACTCATCGGTTTCGGAATAACTATTGTTTCACGAGTGTTATCAGGCAATCCTATTATATTTGGTAATAAGGACAGAATCTTAACTTCAGAATCCAGGGGGTAGTGTAAGGAGAAATTCCACATTAAAAAGGACTAGAACCCTTTGCGAGGGCTAGTCCTTTTTAATTACTCTCATTTAATCTATATTAATATTACTACGATCTAGAAAGAATTTTATATTCTCACCAGCTTCATATCTCCCCAAGCAACTAAATTTTTACCTTTGATAGCTAACACACCTTTAACATCGGGGAGCTTTTTTGCAAACTTCACAGCATATTCCAAATCCTCTGGGGTCTGAATCATATTTGCAGTAGCCGTAACCACAGCATCTGCTAAAGTAGCTGTCTTTGCCTTAATTACAACAGCGTCGGCTTTCCCTAAACTAATACTAGATCCTATAATACCAGAAGAAGTACAAAGACCTAGAGGAGTGGTGTCTCCAGATATCTCAAGACCAAGCTTATAAGAAAACTCCGTTCTACTGGCAAATATACCGATTATTCGTTTGTGATTAGTCTGAATATAGAGATCACCACCATTTTCAATGATGACTTCTTGAGCAACCTTACTCAATTCTTTACCTAAAGTTTCTGCGATAGCTCCTGCCACAGCAGCCATTGGCCCAACATTAGCTACTTTGGCAGCACAGGCCATGGATTTAATTATACCGGGAGCCTTTGAGGAAATTTTTAAGGGCTTAAAAGAGGATTTAAAATTAGGTCGGATCTTAATATATTTTTCAATATCAGACCTTAACTTTAGTAAGAGATTATGGCTATAAAATTGAAAACTCTCAGTAAAACTTTCTTGATCAACACTGATCCTTAAGAAAGTTTCTTTTTCGTGAAGAGAAAAGGTCTTAAGAACTCTAGATTTTTCAAAATTATGCTCTTTAATAACAAATCACTCCCTAACATTGACTTATTCATCAGTTTTTTTGTCACCCAGTTGTTCAAGGAACTTTTTAGTTGCATAAATACGCTTAAGGGTGGGGTTAGTTATTGCATCTACTTCAATATCTTTTTCAGTTGTATCCTGGAGAATACTAGTGTCACTTTTTACAACCTTACCTTGTTCTAAATCCTTGTTCATTTCATCAATTGTAGTTTTCTTATTGTCTTTCATAGAAATACTCCTTCCATAAAGCTTCTCTTAGATAACTAATTATGTTGCAAGAAATATTCCAATAATTATGTCCAAAGTTCAGAGGCACTAACTCATTGAAAATGCTGTTTTTTTCTTACCAGCGAAGGTTGTGCATGTGTGTATTTTTACAAATCGGGAAAGGCAGGCAACTTATGGGACAAAATTTAGGTTTTGCAAAAGTCGAAAACCCTTATTTTCCGGCTTTTTAGTGTTTTTATATTTGGCACGCTAATTGCATTTATAAATATAGCGAAACCTAGCGCTAAGGTTGTCAGAGAAAGCTAAGAGAAGAAAGGAAGGTTGAATCAATGGCACAACAAGGGTATACATTGGTACCACATGAAAAGCCTTTCCGTTATCAAGAAGGTGAGTACACAGTCACAAGAGGTAGTGCATGGTCAGGTCCGGGATGTCATATTGGCTGCGGTGTACTATTGTACACTGACAAAGACAATAAGTTAGTCAGAGTAGAAGGAGATCCTGAAAATCCTTATTCTGAAGGTAGACTTTGTGTTCGCTGCCTTGCTGTACCGGAAGTGACTAACCACCAAGACCGGTTATTATATCCTATGAAGCGTGATCCAAAAGATCGAGGTAAAGATAAATGGGAAAGAATAAGCTGGGAAGAAGCTTACGATCTAATAGTAGAAAAATTCAATAAGATCAAAGAAGAACATGGAGCTGAGTCGGTAATCTTTGCTCAAGGAACCGGTCGTGATATTGCCGCATACATTACCCGTCTTGCTTGGTCCTTCGGCTCACCTAACTATACAATTATGCTCTCTGGCGGTGCCTGCTATCTCCCTCGCGTCGCCGGTAGTATTGCAACTACAGGAGCTTTCTGGGTAGCAGACTGTTCACAGCAATTTGCTGATCGCTATGATAATCCTGAATATAAAGTACCAGAAACTATGTTTGTTTGGGGTAACTATCCTCTCAAATCAA
>JAAZLD010000127.1 GCA_012799495.1 Desulfitobacterium sp.
TAAAGCACCTATGATAAGAATTACAAAGGATATATGGGAGATAAATGAACCCCAATTCCCCATCCGCCGCCTTTGGGCGAGAAAGCTCCATCTCCCTTCTTCGTCCCTTTGAGTAATATGAAATCCTTTTTTCTTTAGAAGAGCTAAGGTGTTACTTTTTAAAGCTTCCTTATCTCTGTGCTGAATTTCTGCCCTAATTTTTTGTGGGATATTGGAAGGTTCCTGAGGGGCTTCTGGGCGATAGGTTAATTTATATATTCCCCCAAAACGCTGTACACTACAAACGATTAAATTTATACATAATAGTCCTAATAAAAATTGAAATAATGGGGAGACATAGATATTAGTAAAACCAAGTTTGCGCCAGATCTCGGCAACTTGTGCAGCACCTTCCGGGTCAAGGCCTTCCTGGGGAACGAGAGTGCCAATTCCCGAAACTACAGCTACTACCCCTAATAATACTAAGCCGGTTTTCATAGAACTAAAAATTTCCCATAGTTTTTCAACTATTCCGTCATTTTTGTTGCTCATGCTTCCCTCCAGAAAATATTATTTAAAGATATAGTATCTCATCTTATTTTACTATATATTCATTGATTTATCCTACTAAAGATTAAACTATTTCACACAATTATCACACTTATTAAATAACCCTTTAGGAAATATAACTAAATGCTTAAAATCCTCTTAAAAATAGCTAAGAATATAGTTACTCCCCTATTATTTGGGAAATAAGTTCTATATGGAAAAAGACAAAGCTCAAGAGGAGTTCCCTCCAAAGCTTTGTCTTTTCATTTTCACTTAATCTAGGTAGGTTTACTTAATACAGTCTCAATATTAAATTAAAAAATAATTACATAAGTGTTCCATTCCAGATAGGTAATGCTGCAAAAACTACAACATAACGGAGCACAAAACCACCAAGTACTACTAAGGCATCACTTAAAAGCATTACCTTTAGTAAGCTATCTGCTTCACCAACTGCCACGGAAGCACCGCTACCAGTAGCTGCAGAAAGTGCATGACCGGAATGTCCAGAACCTAGTTTATTTAGAGCATAGACGGAAACGAAGAATGGAACTAAAAGACCAAGGACAATTAAACAGCTCCAGAACCAAATGGCAAATTCACCAGTTAAGATTCTCGCAACAGATTCAGCAGCTACCACACCTTTTGCACCCATAGCAGCCATACCGAAAATGACGCCTATGAGGATTACTTCTAATACAACAAGATAAACATGGAGTTTAGTTGTTTTCACCTCATCAGTAGCTAAGCCTTTGTCGATAATATTACTAATTAAAACGGTAATAGATAGGCCTGTAGAAAGAGCAGACACTACGAATAAAACAGGTAATAAGTAGTTATTCCATAAAGGAAATGCTTCAACTACAGCCAGTAAAAGTCCTGTGTAAGCACAAGTTGCTAAAGCTAATACTGCACCTACGTGAGTAAGAATTGCTGGGACTTCTCTCTTCATCCAGATTAATAAAGCAATTAAGAGGCTCACAACGATAAAGAAAGCAAGAATCCAAACACCCCAGGTCATAACAGAAGATTTTACGTTTACCACTAATCTAACTAAGAGCCATGGTTTACGTAAACCTTGACCAAGGTCAAATACTAATAGAAGTGTACCAATTGCAACAATGGGACCAGACATAAAGTAACCTGCACGTCTTAAAGCTGGTGAATTACCTAGCCATCCCCGATCAGCAGCATAGGAAGTTAAGTATGCTCCAGCGCCCAGACCTCCTAAAAAGAGATATATTGCAATTAACCATCCCCAATGAAGATGCATCTTTCATTCTCCTCCCTACTACCCTACTCTTTAGGAATTATTACTAATGAAGGATTCGTAATGCTCGCCGGTGGAAGTCCGTTAACTTCTGGGGCTACAGCACCACTACGGTTTCTAAGCTCATTGACATCCCCATAGTTTAGGGCATCAACGGGACAAGCTGATACACAAGCTGGTTTGCCACCTTGATCTTGAATTTCTACGCAGAAACTACATTTAGTAACTGCACCAGAGGCAGCTTTATTAAAATCAGGAGCATGATATGGACAAGCATAGAGACAGTAAGCACAACCTACACAAATTTCACTTCTGTGCATAACAATACCGTCTTTTTCCCGCTTGGTGTAAGCCTTTACTGGGCATACAGAAGCACAAGCAGGCTCAGCACAGTGGTTGCAACTCATGGACAAGAATACCTTGCCATTATCGGTATTCTTAGAGTAGACCTTACGCCACTCAATACCTTCCTCCCAATTGTTCGTTTTCTTACATGCAGCTGCACAGGCATTACAGCCGATGCATTTACTTTGATCATACAAGAAGCCTAGTTGTTTTTTTTCACCCGACTCTGTTCCTGCTGCTTTAACCACTGTCGACTTTTTCAAGCTTCCCACCGGTACCCCTACAGCTACAGCAGCTGCAGTTAAAGCTCCGACTTTTAAAGCCGTACGACGTGTTAATTTGACATCGAGCTTTGACACTTTGGAACAACCCCTTTCTCTAATTCCCTCTTAGTACTTATCATTTTTTTCACACAAAAAGCCCGGACTAAATATTTAATATAATAATAAATCCAATTCTGTCTGAGCTTCCTGTCTCTAATAAAGGATACCACAGAAATTAATCCTTGCAAAGTACAAGTTTTAGGTAATTTCTCTTTTTCTGCAAAAATTTATTGAAGAATTTCCTGGAATCTATTATGGTTAAGTTTTTTTTAACCATTCCTTCAGGTTGTATAAAATAACTAAATCGAGTATTAGCTGTTAGTTATCTTTATGCATATGCACCTATAATTACAACCCCATAAAAAAGACTGTAGCATCTTTTCTACAGCCTTTTGGCAAAACAAAGTAAACTCAGTTTTTGCAAACTCAATTATTGAAATAAAAGATTCATAATTTAGAACTTACGCTCTTTAATAAAATTCGCTAATTCACTGAGGGCTTTTCTTGTAGGTACATTAGGAAGCTCATCAAGGTGGGATTTTGCTTTATTTATATATAAGTCCACATAGTAATGAGAATCTTCGATTGCACCAGACTCCTTAACAAGTCGAATTGCTTCCTCTACATCCTGATCTGTCTTAGCTTCTTTAAGTAAAATTTCTTTCAAAGCTTCTTTTTCTGCTGAATTTCTAAGGGCTAGAATCAAAGGTAAGGTCATAATACCTTGACGGATATCACCGCCAACAGGTTTACCTAACTCTGATGCCTCTGCAGTTACATCTAGGATATCATCAACAATCTGAAAAGCCATTCCTAGGGCGTGACCATAAGCCCCTAAGGCCCATACCTCTCTCCTGGGAGCTGAGGAGACAATACCGCCTAATTTACAACTTGCCGAGATAAGCAAAGCGGTCTTTCGCTTAATGCGATAGTAGTATTGTTTGAGATTTTGGTTCACATCGTTTGAAGCCTTGATCTGCTGAATTTCACCTTGACTCATCTCAATACTCACTTCGGCAAGGATCCTTGAAACCTCAGGGTTATTGATCTCCGCTAAAAGTTCCAAGGCTTTAGCTAATAAATAGTCCCCTGTAGCAACAGAAACTATATTCCCCCATTTTGCCTTCACTGTAGGCCGCCCCCGTCGAGTAGTGGATGCATCTACTACATCATCGTGGACAAGGGTTGCCATATGAATTAGTTCAAGTGCCATAGCCACAGGAAGTAGCTTCTGGAAAGGATAACCATAAAACTTCCCTGCCAAAAGGGCAAAAGCAGGTCGCAATCGTTTTCCTCCGGCCTCTAACAGCTGAACAGATGACTCTTCCAGCACAGGGTAATCTGTAGCAATATAGGCATGAAGTTCTTTTTCTACTTTTTGTAAATCTGAGTTTATCTGGTTAAAAAGCCAAAGTTTCTTCAATCTTGGTTCACCTGCTTACACCGGATTTTTCATAGGATACCATATCTTCTGGCAGTTCTTTTAAGGGATCATCATCTTTATCATCGTAAGTAAGAAGCTCTTCTTCTGGAGCAGTGTCCTCAGGAGCAGTATCTTCAGTACTATCCTTTGAACTTTTTCCTTCCTGTTCAGAAGTCTTAGAAGTTCCTTCTTTCTTTTCTACTTTACTAGCAGTACTCTTTGCAGGTGTTGGATTTATTGTATCATCAAAAGTTTTTTGTATGATGTTCTTCGGAGCATTAACAGTATCTTGAAACTCTTTAGTCATCTCGTTAAAAATCTTTCTAATTTCAAAGACTACCTTACCAAGAGCTCTGGCTATATCCGGAAGATCATCAGGTCCAAAAATAATCATTGCTATGACTAGTAAAACTACTATTTCATTTAAACTCATCCTGATCCCTCCTATCCATCCAGTGCTTCCTCACGTTTTTTTGCAATAAGATAACCAATCCATATACTTGCTTCATAAAGCATATAAGTAGGTAATACCATAAGTCCTTGTGTAATTATATCAGGTGTAGGGGAAACAAGCATAATAACTACCACTATACCAAAAAAAGCATATTTTCGATAACGGGCTAAGGTATTGGGAGAGAGAAGTCCCATACGAATGAGAAGTAAAAGTACTACCGGTAGTTGGAAAACTGTCCCAAATGTTAATAAGAAGCGGATCATAAAAGTTAAGTATGATGACTTAGTCAATAAAGATGTAGTAGGCACCGCTTCTTGTCCTACATAAAGCAAAAATTGTAGTCCAATAGGAATTACAAAAAAGAAACCAAAACATATACCCGCTACAAAAAGTATCAATGAACTAGGCACGATAATGTAGAGATATTTTTTCTCATTTTGCTTAAGGGCGGGAAGGATAAAACTCCAGAGCTGCCATATAATAACGGGCATGGCACAAACGATACCCA
>JAAZLD010000128.1 GCA_012799495.1 Desulfitobacterium sp.
AACGAGCCAGGGGGACAGGTCAAGTGGCACGCAAGCGTGCCACTTGACCTGTCCCCCTGGCTCGTTTAAACCCTATTCGGATCTACCTACTCTCTTCTGAAACTCTTCGGTGATTAGACTTCTTATAGATCCTCTATTAGTTCCTCCATTAACACCTCCGTTAGCTCTGCCATTTTCCTGCACCGGAAACTCCATTTCTCCTATCTTACTTACAGGCATAATCCCCATCAAAGCATTGGTTAAAAATACTTCCTCCGCTTTTTTTAAAATATCTAGCGGGAACTCTCCCTCTTCATAAGGAATCCCTTGTCTTTCAGCGCATTCCAGAACAAGCTGACGGCGAGTTCCGGGAAGACAACCACAACTAAGAGCAGGAGTATAAAGGACTCCATCCTTAACCCAAAAAAGATTGCTCATAGTACCTTCTGCCAAGAATCCCCGGGAGTTAAGCCATATTCCTTCCCTAGCCCCTTGTTCTTCCGCTTCTTTTTTACCTAGAAGATTATCCAGGTAGTTGGTGTTCTTAATCTGCACCGATGGTGAATATTCATTCCGGCGGCTACTAAGGATTACTACCTTGATTCCTTTAGCATAGTCCTCTGCCGTATAGGGAATAGGCCGGATATGGTAAAGCCACTGAGGAGGGATACCCTCTCCCCCTCCTCCGCTTAAAGTTACCCGCAGTGCGTATGAGTCAGAGGACAGTTGCTCAATTGAATTATCTATGACAGCCTGAAGCTGAGCTAGCCAAGTTTCATAATCTGGCATAGGTAAGCCAAGGAGTTCAGCACCTTTAGCCATCCTTTTGTAGTGAAGGTCTGGTACCTCCATCTGTCCCTGATTAACCTTTAAGGTCTCGAAAAGCCCATAGCCGAAAAGAACTAGCCGATCTTTTTCATGAACCATAATAGTCCCTCATTTCAAAACTAAATTATACTACAAGCCTGTTCCAAAGGAGAACAGGCTTGTTTACTTTCTTTTTGCTTACCCAGTTTTACCTTCTAATTGCTCATAAAGTTATACTTAATTTATCTACATACTGAGAACTCTAATCAAAGCTCTAACCTTTTGCAAAGACTCTTCATGCTCTTCCTCAGGGATAGAGTCGGCTACGATTCCTCCGCCACCATTGAAGTAAGCCATGCCGTCTTTTAAGAGAATAGTACGAATTACGATATTGGTATCCCAAGCCCCATCAAAGCTGATGTACCCTATACTTCCCGTATAGAGACCCCTTTTATATGGTTCTAACTCTTCAATAATCTCCATAGCCCGAATTTTCGGAGCTCCTGTAATGGACCCGCCGGGGAAAATAGCCTGAAGAATCTCGCTTACCCTTAAACCAGGGCGAAGTACACCATTAATAGTAGAAACCAAATGCCAAACTGTAGGGTATTTTTCTAAACGAATCAGGTCAGTTACTTGTACTGAACCATAGCGACAGATGCGACCTAAGTCGTTCCGCTGGAGATCGATGATCATGGTCAGTTCTGCCCGGTCTTTAACACTCTCCTGTAATTCCTTAGCATAGGCCTCATCTTCTTCCGGTGTTTTTCCCCGTGGCCTGGTGCCTTTAATAGGTCTGGTTTCGATTTCCCCCTGAGCGGTAATCTGGACAAAGCGTTCCGGAGAACTACTTAGTATTTGAAAATCCTCATAAGGCAAAAAGGCCGCAAAAGGAGCGGGATTCACCCTATGGAGAGTCTGATAAAGTTCAAAGGGATCCTTGGTAGTGGGAATTTGGAAGCGCTGGGTAAGGTTAGCTTGATAAATATCCCCAGCATAAATATAGTCGATTAGTTTACGCAAATCTTTCAGATACTGCTCGCGAGTAACAGTATATTGGACTTCCACTTCTGAATCCGCTTGGGTTAGAGACTCCAATTGGTGTGCCTTGCTGGCTGAAGGGCTGCCCTCTATTGAGCCAGATCCCTTTAGTTTCCTCTCCGCTAAATACTTCTCAATAAGTCCTTCTATTTTCTCCACCCGTGCCTGGGCCAGTTCCTTACGGCACTCTCCATACCGACTCATACCACAAGCTAGTAAGGTATAGCTCTCCTGTTCATGATCATATACCAAAACACCGTCATACCAAGCAAAACGCCATAAAGGTAGGCCTAAAGTATCCTCCGCTTCTTGGGGCATATCCTCTAGCTCATCTTTTAAATCATAAGTCCAAAAACCAACCCCTCCTCCCACAAAGGGAAAAGAAGTAGGATTCTCCACTTGATATCGGGCTACTAGCTCATCCATGACTTCCAGACCTTCCCCTTTCCCACAGGGAATGGTCTCATTTTTGATTATAATTTCAAAATCAAAGTGGGTAATTTCCACACGGTCTTTATAAGCGCTAGCTTGGATAAAGGGAAAAGCCCCCATGAAGGAATACTTCCCTAAATCTGCATAGGATTTTCCACTATCTAAGAAAAATGGGTAAACAGTATCTCTAAAGGCATCCAGGAGTTCAATAGGCTGTAGCTCTAGGTCTAGCTTTTTGATAAGCCAAGGAGAATTAAACTCATACTCCTTAGCTAGACCCGCTTCCTGGGTTGTCTCTTTTTGCTTCTGCCACCAAAGACGGGCCATTTTTACCGCATTGGCTAAAAGTTCATGACCTTTTTCCGTAAGGATAGCCTCAGGATGAAACTGCACCCCTTCAATAGGCAACTCCCGATGGCGAATCCCCATAATCTCCCCATCTTCTGTTTCTGAGGTAATGATCAGCTCTTCAGGGAGAGTATCTTTCCTTAAAGCCAGGGAATGGTAACGAGTTACAGTTAAGGGATTGGGCAGGTTTGCAAAAACTCCTTTCCCATCATGACGAATGGAAGATACTTTACCATGGACAGGAGATTTGGCTCTAATTAC
>JAAZLD010000017.1 GCA_012799495.1 Desulfitobacterium sp.
CAGTTTTTTTCCCGATCCCTGGTACCTTTGTCAATATAGAGACATTAGCATTGGCAATGGCATTTTCTGCTTGGCTCGTACCTAAAGTAGACAAAATGGCCATAGCTACTTTAGGACCCACGCCAGATACAGAGAGAAACATTAAAAAAAGCTCCTTCTCTGCAGCTGAGGAAAAACCATATAAAAATATTTCATCTTCCCGTGGGATCAAGTGGGTATAAAGAGTGATTTCCTGCTCTACCTGAATCCTAGATAATAATCCAGTGGGAACAGAGACTTGGTACCCTACCCCCAAACAATCCAAAATCAATTTATCCTCTTGAATTTCCCACACCTTTCCTCTTAGCATCCCGATCAAAGAGTTCCCTCCATTCTTTTCAACAAATGGGCACTATGAGCGTGGCAAATAGCGATTGCTAAAGCATCTGCTGTATCGTCTGGCTTGGGGATTTCCTGAAGTCCCAGCAATGCTTTAACCATATGTTGAACTTGCTGCTTATCAGCTTTTCCATAACCCACAACAGCCTGTTTGACCTGAAGGGGAGTATATTCATAAACTGCTAATCCCGCTTGAGCACCTGCCAATAAAACTATTCCCCTAGCTTGCCCAACAGAAATAGCTGTGCTTGTGTTGCGATTAAAAAATAGCTCTTCTACTGCCAAAACATCAGGCTTGTTTTCCTTAATAAAAAACTCTAATTCCCTATAGAGAGATAACAAGCGTTCTGGCATCGGTGTTCTTGGCGAAGTTCGCCAAGAACCATATTTAAGGGGTTTTAATTGATTCCCCTTTTGTTCGATTAAACCATGACCCATAATGGCTGTTCCTGGATCGATTCCCAGTATACGCATATACTTCTTCCTTTCTTACCTCCTATGATTTCGACAGGAAGTGAAGTTTCTCCTTTGTTCATCTCTGCCACGAGCAAACAAAAAACCGTACCCTTAAGTACGGATTTTTTCGTTTTACAAACCTTCTAATTTTATAGGATATTTTTTGATTTATGACTTTTAAGTTTTCATCAGGAGAAATTATAGGAAATATTATTTGAAAAGGTCATCTTCAGAAATAGAATCTGCTATTTCGAAGTTACTATAGACTCCTTGGGAATCATCATGCTCTTCCAAGGCTTCAAATAAACGGATTACTTTTTTAGCTTGTTCAAGATCAGAAATTTCAATGGTGTTCTGAGGAATTTGGTTAGTTTTTGCTTCACTTATCTCGATTCCTTCATCGATGAGAGCTTGGCGTACAGTTTCCATTTCATTAGGCTCAGTAATAATGACAAATTCACCTTCATTTTCCTCTAGATCCTCAGCGCCAGCTTCTAAAGCAACCATCAATAAATCATCTTCACTAAGGTTACAATTTTCTTTGGAGATAGTTAGTTGTCCCTTTTCCTGGAACATCCAGTTCACACATCCGGTTTCTCCTAAGTTTCCTCCATTTTTGGAAAATATATGACGAACTTCTCCCGCTGTGCGATTGCGATTATCTGTCATAATATCCACCATTATAGCTACCCCACCAGGACCATAGCCTTCATAGCGTAGCTCTTCATAATTTTCTCCTTCGGTACCACCAGTTCCTCTTTGAATGGCTCTTTGAATATTATCATTGGGCATATTTGCTGCTCTAGCATTCTCAATAGCAATTTTCAAACGGAAGTTATTATTAGGATCTCCGCCACCTTCCCTAGCAGCAACGAGAATTTCTCTACCTAGCTTGGTAAAGATCTTACCTTTTTGTGCATCTTGTCTTGCTTTTTTATGTTTAATATTTGCCCACTTGGAATGTCCTGCCACGGTTTCTCCCCCTTTTTATAGTCCACTAAATTATTTTATCATAGGGCTTTTTCATATGCAAAGATATACTTTAAAATGGCAATCTTTAGGGTGTTATCTACTTTCCAATATGTATAAATTAATCTGTTAAAAATCATACTAAAAAAACTGGATTGGAAAGGAGGCTTGAGATTGTCAGAAGTACCTAGAAAATATAAAAAATGGCTAGTCATAAGCATTCCAGTTCTAGCAATCTTTATAGCCGGATTTGCTTATATGTATGAATACACCTCCACTACTCATTATTGTGGAACTACCTGTCACATAATGGAGCCTCTTTATGAAAGCCAACTCCATAGTGCTCACCGAGAAGGAGTTGTTGAGTGTAAAGACTGCCATTTACCTCATGATAATTTCCCGCATCAAGTGGTTTATAAGGGCTATTCCGGGGCTAAGGATATTTACAAAAACACCTTTGCCGAACCGGTTGTTTTACATACTACAACGTGGAGCGATAATGTAGCCAATAATAACTGTATCCGCTGCCATGAGGCAGTTGTGGCAAGGATCCAAATTGAAGACGGTCTTTTATGTATTGATTGTCATCGTCATACTCCCCATGGCCAAGGGAATCAATCCTTTGGTTCTGAAACAATTTTTACGTCGATTCGCTAGATTGGAGGTTCACTTTTTATGGGCAAATCCACAAAAAGAATTTTCTTATTAACTATGATTTTCCTCTTAGGTTCTGTTTTAGTTTTCGGCTGTAAATCTCAGTTAGAAACGGCACCGAGAACAACAGCTACTATCCCAGAAGGCTCCCTTGACTCTGCTGAATGGGGAAAGGTCTATCCAGATCATTACGCTAGCCAAAATAAACAAAAAGAGCAAACCAATGGCAATTCCAAATACGGAGGTTCATTGCCAGAATCTCATCTTGAAAAGAATCCTGTAATCATAAAACTCTATGCCGGCTATGCTTTTTCGGAAGATTATAATGATGAACGGGGCCATATCTTCGCCTTAGAAGATGTAACTTCAACTACCCGGGTTACAGACAAAACCTTTAGTTCCTGCTGGAACTGTAAAAGCCCTCAGGTTGCAGGACTAGTTGAAAAGATGGGTGATGATTTTTGGTCAACTCCTTTCTTCGACTTAAAAGACGAAATCACCCTTCCCATCTCCTGTGCCAACTGCCATGATCCAGAAACTATGAATTTGCGTATAACAAGTGTACCATTACTTAATGCCCTTAAAGAACGTGGTATTGACCCTAACTCCTTTAGCCGCCAGGAAATGCGGACAATGGTCTGTGCTCAATGTCATGTAGAGTATCATTTTGAAGAAGAAACTAAGCGTGTAACCTTCCCCTGGAAATATGGTCTAACTGTTGATGATGCAGAAAAATTCTATGATGAAATTGGTTTTAAGGATGGGAATCATGCGGAAAGTCAAACTCCCATGTTGAAAGCACAACATCCAGACTATGAGCTCTACTCCACAGGTATTCATGCCGCCAATGGAGTAGCTTGCGCCGATTGCCATATGCCCTATGTCAAAGAAGGTACGTCAAAAATTTCTTCTCATCACATCCAAAGCCCTCTAAATACTATCGCCGAATCCTGTCAAACCTGTCACCGCCAAAGTGAGGAATATTTGAAGAATCAGGTTATCGGTATTCAAGATCAAGTCTTCGCCACAAAACAAACCCTGGAAAGAGCCCTTTCGGATGCTATAGATGCTATCGTAGCAGCTGATAAAAACCCCAATGCTAAAGCAGATGCCATGGAAAAGGCTCGGGATCTGCATCGGAAAGCTCAATGGCGCTGGGATTATATTTCTTCCGAAAATAGTATGGGCTTCCACAGTCCTACTGAAACACTGCGGGTTTTAGGCCAAGGTATTGATTTGGCCCGCCAAGCTCAACTCCAAGCACATATGGCTATCGGTGTAACTGCCACCGGAGAAGCCAATCCTGATGCTGGTATTACTTCTGGTAAAGGAACTGCAAATGAAGCTGCCGGTGGTGCTACTCCAACGAAGGAAGAGCCTGATACTAAGACTAAAGAGAAAACTGACTAAGATAAGAATACCAACAAAGATGAAGAACACCGGGACTCTAATAATTAGACCGAGGGCTAAGGTAAAAAAGAGTATCAGACTACTTGAATAATCTGATACTCTTTTTGTTTTGGGTCTACAATATTTGGTGTTGGTGATTAAAAGCCAACACCTTTTTGCATAAAAAAAGTGAGACAAGTGACATAACTCTGGTAAAATGTAATCGCCTAACCACATTCTAAGGAGTGATGTCAAATGTCTCAGAGTAATTTTATCCTAGATATCTTAAATTTAAAAGACAAAAATATTACCTTCGATGAAAATTTTTATTCCGAGGCTACTTTGAATGATGTTACCGTAAAACTCTTTCATGGAACTCTTACATATA
This sequence comes from Desulfitobacterium sp., assembly GCA_012799495.1. Lineage (GTDB taxonomy): Bacteria > Bacillota > Desulfitobacteriia > Desulfitobacteriales > Desulfitobacteriaceae > Desulfitobacterium. The sequence goes on from JAAZLD010000017.1 coordinate 4,235, forward strand.
CACCAAAAGCTTGCCTATCTTGTGGTCACGTTTTTGATGAGAAAATTATCAAGTATGGCTTCAAAACTTCAACCATTAAAATACCTAACGTGTCTGGTTTTAAGGCTTATCTAAAGCTCAAGAAGCAAAGGTATTTTTGTAAACATTGCAATTCAACTTTCACTCTAGAAACCAGCGTTGTTGACAGGAATTGTTTTATATCAAACAATACCAAAGTATCTATTGCTCTTAGTGCCAAGGAGAAAATCTCCGAAAAAGATATCGCCAAAAACCACAATGTATCTCATTGCACAGTCAGTAGAATTATTGATAGTTTTTATGAGTATCATGAACCTAATTTTAACTTTCTCCCAGAACACTTATGCTTTGATGAGTTCAAATCAGTTAAATCTGCAGCTGGAGCTATGTCTTTTATCTTTTGCAATTCCGAGTCTGGAGAAATCGTTGATATTGTAGAAGATAGAAGACTACATGTCCTTAAAGATTACTTTCTTCAATATTCTAAAGCTGCCAGATACTCTGTTAAGACCATTGTCATTGATATGTATAGCCCTTATATATCCTTGATCAAAGACGTCTTCCCCAATGCCAAAATCATTATTGATAGGTTCCATATTTATCAGCTATTCAGCCGCGCTTTGAATAAAACCAGGATCAGGGTTATGAATAAGGACAAAAAGAACTACAACAAATTGAAAAAGTACTGGAAACTTCTGCTCAAAGACAAGGCATCCGTTGACTTCGTTAAATATAGGTACCACCGTTGTTTTAGAAATCAGATGCGTGAAATTGATATCATTAATTACCTATTAGATTTAGACCCGGAACTAAAAGCTTCTTATGAGTTATACCATAATGTGAGGTTTTGCATTAAGAGTAAAAATTTTGAATGCCTCATAAAAACTTTAAATGATAGTATACATAGCGTTTCAGATTATATGAAAACCTCTATTAGGACCATAAAAAAGTACATCGATTATGTTGGTAACACTCTGAGATATGATTACAATAACGGGGTTTTAGAAGGGATAAATAACAAAATTAAGGTAATCAAGCGTATTGCTTTTGGATTTAGATGCTTTTATCATTTTAAAAATAGAATCCTTATTACCCAAAATATAGCAGAATTGATAAAGG
>JAAZLD010000129.1 GCA_012799495.1 Desulfitobacterium sp.
GACGCGTTTGAGCGGTGCGGATATATAATAAGCTACACTTGGACCTGAAATACTTCGTACTAGCCGACTAAGATATAATTCTCAAACCTTAAAAGGCGTTCTCCTCGAAATCATCCTTGCCGCCCAAAGGATTATGGCGATTATAGATACTGAACCAAGGAACGAAAGAGCGGGAGAAAGGTTGAGAGTAATTATTCCAGTACCAAAGAGAAAATCGTTAATGGGGAATCCTCCAAATACACTATGAACTAATACTAATAAACTGGTGATTAGGGTAATAGCTACACCCAGATAAGGATTAAAGCGACAGAAAGAAGCACCAATTAGGTAGCCAGCGCAATAAAGAAGATACTTCCCAACAGTTGACATGATCAGAACTGTAACTGTCATTCCACCTATTTCCCCAGCTGTAGGAAGAATAAACGCCAAGAATATATTGGCTAAAATATTCTTTTGAATATCAGCTAAGTCGTCAGTATCAAGAAGTACTCCCTGCTCAAGAGAAATAGGGAGGTTCAGACCTTTCACCAGGAGACTTTCTAGTGCTCCTATGCAAAAGGTAACTAATGTGAGAGCAATAGCTAAGGCCAGAGTTCCTAGTAGGATGCCCCGAAAAGAGTCTTTGCGGGTTACTCCATTTCCCACATAAAATGGGGGGAAATAGATTGCAGCAATAATACCGATGATAAGCATATAAATTCTCGAAGAAACATGGGAAGATAAGAAAAAGCCGGAGTCCACTAAATTGCCATTTAAATTTATGGTTATTATAGTTTGGATAATATGAATAGCTAAGATAATAGCTAGAAAGTAACATGTCCAAATACCTTGAACTAGAAACATATCTCTGGCAACTTTAAGATGAGTTCCTCTCATTGTTTCTCCTCCTTTGTCAGATAAATGAAGAGATCTTGCAGGGAAACATTACTTGCTTGAAGCCCCTTATACTGAGCATCTTCTAACTGCCTTTCATTTAGAGCTCCATAGATGGTCACTGCTTTGGTATTTCCTAATTTTTGCTCATTGAGTTTTTTCATACCATGTGTAAACCTATCTACTTCTTCCGCAGATCCCGTAACAGTGCTCCCTCGTGACACAAAGGTTTCATAATCTTCATGGAGGAGGAGCTTCCCTTTATCCAGGATCAATATTTCATCAAATAAATAATCCATCTCAGAAACTAAATGAGTAGAAATAATGAAAGTACGAGGGTGACTTTCTTGATCCGCTAGAAGTTCTTGATAGAAAATTTCCCTTGTAGGAGCATCCATTCCTAAATAAACTTCGTCAAGAATGGTTATAGGACAGCGACTAGCTAAACCCATTGTGACATTAAGGGCTGACTGCATCCCTTTTGATAAACTAGAGACTTTTTTATCCAGGGGTAAATTGAACCGCTTAATAAGATCCATGGCAAATTCTTTATCATAATAGGGACGATAGACTTCTACAGCTTCCAAAAGCTCTTTTACTTTGGAACTATCCTCTTTATAGTCTTTTTCATACATTAAGCAAATCTGCTCCATAATCTGTGGATTTTCAAAAGGTTCTTGATTATCAACTAATATTTTTCCTGAGCTAGGCTCCCTAAAAGAAGCCAAGATGGAAAGTAATGAGGTTTTACCTGCTCCATTACGGCCTAGAAGACCATAGATTTTACCCCCTTCTAAAGCAAAGGAAACCTTATCAAGAGCCAGGGTATTTTTATATTTAAGGGTAAGGTTATCGGCTACAACTTTCCACCCCATTACTGATCCCTTCCTTTCATCGTTTTGATTAGATATATAAGTTCTTCCGTGGTAATACCTAGTTTTTCCGCTTCAGTTAAGAGGGCAGTTAAATGTTCATGGAGGAAGGCCTTTTTCCGTTTCTCTAAGAGGCGTTCTCGGGCACCTTCTGCTACAAAAGTACCTACTCCTCGCTTTTTAAATAAAATTCCCTCATCGATCAATTGATTCACCCCTTTAGAAACGGTAATATGATTGACCTTGTAAAAATTCACTAATTGGTTAGTGGAAGGGGCTTGTTCCCCTTCTTTTAATTGGTTATTGACGATTTGATCCTCGATTATTTCTCGGATTTGCACATAAATAGGTCGCGAATTATCAAAAGTATTTTTCATGGTGCCTCACCTCCTAGCCCCTTAAAAAATTTTAGATCTTCCTTAACCTGCCCATAAGTTAGACTGCTTCTATTCCAGATAGCTCAAAATAAAAATCCTAGTGATATACTATTATTGTTATATACTTATGTATAGTACTATAATAGAACTTAAAGATTATGTCAATATTTTTTAAGTAACTCTAAACTTTGGCATATAATTTCACTTAGCAACCTATGGTTTAATGAGATAGGTTAGGGATTTCTTGAGAGGATTCTTAATCATAGTGTCGAACTAAATTAAAATAAGGAGTTGAAAATAGTGAATATAAAACTAGTTGCAACGGATTTGGATGATACATTATTAAGAGATGATTTAACCATATCACCAAGAGTTATCGAAACTGTAAGAAAGGCTAAAGCTCAAGGGGTTATAGTTACCTTTGCTACCGGAAGAATGCCTGCTTCCACCCGTCCCTATGCAGAACAATTGGGGATCGATGTTCCCATCATTACTTATAACGGAGCAATGGTTCAGGAAGCCATTAGCCAGGAGGTTCTTCTACGCAAAGTCATCCCTTTAGAACTAGCTCACGATATTATTAGCTATCTATTAAAAGATGAAGTAATTTTTCATATGTATTTAAGGGATCAGATCTTTGTTCCTAAAATGAATAAATGGTCCGAAGAATATGCTCAAAGGGTTAATGTACCAGTGGAAGAAGGAAATCTTCTCCAGTTATTAGAAAAAGAAGAAGAGGGTATCGAAAAACTTATTCTCTTTGATGAACCTGAATCTTTAACGAAATGGGCTAATATTGTTCGAGATAGATTCCCGGACCAGTTTCACCTTACTTCTTCGAAACCATATTTTCTTGAGCTAATGCACCCAGAAGTTAATAAAGGTAGAACCCTTCTTTCTTTTGCTGCAGATATGGGGATCAAGAGTGAAGAAGTCATGGCAATTGGTGATGGCCTAAACGATCTAGAAATGATTAGTTCTGTAGGTTTGGGGGTAGCGGTTGCTAATGCTCGAGAAGAAGTTAAAGCGGTAGCTAAATTTATTACAACTTCTAATGAAGAAGATGGTGTGGCGGAAGCCATTGAAAAGTATGTTTTAAGATCCAGCTAGCCAAAGTCTCCAGTAATAAAATGTTTTATGAATTTTAGTTGAAATAACAGCAAGGGATCCCCATTAGAAGGTGATGGGATCCCTTTGTATTTAGAACCAAATGTTAACTTTTTATTAAATTTATTTATTAGGGAACAAATTAGGTTCCTTGTACGTCTAATAAGATAGAGGGACTCTTTTATGGTTAATCTGGACCTAAAGAGAAACCGAAAAAATTATAGTTGCTTCTATAAAGAGAAGGACATAAGAAAAGAGGCGTATTTAGATTGAAGGATGAAGCAACCCTTTGGCTACGACTAACCTTCCTATTCCTTTTAATAGGGGGATTGGTATTGACAGGATGTAGCTCTGTTTCTTGGGGAGTTTTTAAACAGGCACAAGCTATCGTTAAAGAGGTAGATGAAGCCAATGATAACTCCTCGGTGGATAAGGAAGAAGAGGTAACCCCTATAGAAGAGGAGGAAGAAGAGTTAGCTGAACAGTCTCAAGAGGAGAAACTAGAAGGTGAATCGGAGGAAAGTGATAAAGGTAATAAAGAGGCTACAGGAGGGTTTATAGAATTGCCTCCTACAACAGAACAAAAGCCCAACTTAAACTTTGAAACTCCTGAACCGGCTCCGCCGGGAACCCCTATCCGAACCTTTTATGAGTTATCTGGTAGTCCTCCTACTGCTCCGGGACTGGCCATGAAATATCGCTCTTTTAAAAAAGAACCGGAAAAAATCGTCTATCTAACTATTGACGATGGCCCATCAGAAAACACTCTTCCTATTTTAGAGATTCTAAGAAAGGAAGAAGTTAAGGCTACCTTTTTTGTTATCGGTTCCCAAGTGGAAAAATACCCTGATATCTTAAGAATGACCCATGCCGAAGGTCATGCTATAGGCAATCATA
>JAAZLD010000130.1 GCA_012799495.1 Desulfitobacterium sp.
CGTCCTTCCTGATATCCTGTTCTTTATTCTTCTCAAATAAATCATGGATACTAGTATTAGCTTTATGTGTAGATTGGAGCTGGGCAAATTCTTGATCAACCTCACGAAAGTAACTCTCAAAACCTTTCAAGTTTGTAAGACGAGTACCAATGGGTTTTATAGAGAATTCCTGACCTTCTCTAAAATAAGTGTCAAAATCCTCCCCCAATTCCTTCAACTCCACTAATGGTTCCATAGGCTCAAGCTCATAAGGATTTGAAAAGTAGTCATCAAAACCCTTTAGGCTCATAAGTTTACCGTTAGGTAAATCTGGTGTTTCGGGAAGACCTACCTCACTAAAACCGTCAGTTTGGGGTTTGAGTGGGGGTGATATATGTGCCCTTACTTTTCTCTTTGGCCTCTCTTTTCTTTTTGGTCTATCACGATTTACTTGAACAAGGACAATAATTCCCGGCACTAGGTAAAAAACTAATGCAATTAACAAGAAAATCATAGGAGCAAGCCATACTTTATCTCCCAAAGGTGTTTTCATTAGATTATAGATACTTTTTCCAATACCCGTAATCCCTAGCATTCCCAAAAGGGTTAAAATACTCAGAATAACCATTAAGAATCCTAGAATCTTGGAAAAACTCAAACTACTCCTTTTTCTCGACACAGCCACACCTCCACCATTTCAATTATCCTTGAAGTATTCAAGAGTGTCAAAGACTTTTTTCCCTAAATAAATAGACATGGTAAAAACCATGTCTATAACTATACTATCATAAGATTATTATTCAATGAGTACACCTTGAGAGTTTTCGCGACCCAAAGGGTAGAACTTTTCCCTAGCAATATTTCCATCCGATTGGAAATATACTTCTCCTGTATATATAAAAGACTCTTTATTCCAATAGCGCAAATCAACAAATTCTACTTTGACCTCTGAGTCTGAATCCTTACGGATAATATGCAGGTGAGGGGTTAATTTGTTGAAAATCTCGGCAATTTCCCCAGCCATAGCTTTAGATATAACTGGATCATTTTTATCCCACTGAGGAAGTACCTGGAGGATTTTAGCTCCTTCCCGTGACATCACACCAACCTTAACACGATCTGAATAGTAGATAATAAAAGCCCAAGAAAAAGGACGGTACATGGCAGGTAAAACTTTAATTTTTTCCTTTTCCGTCAGATTAAAATAAGCAACTAACTTTTTCTTAGTCCGTTCCCGGTGGTATTCCCGTAAAAGAAGATAGAGGGCGCTTAAGAAAAGAGTTAATTTAGTAGACCAGAAAGCAAGATCCGGCTGCCAGATACTTACTAGTAAAGATGCTAGGAAAAGAAGGAAAATCACAGGTTCAGTTAACATAGCCATATTAATAGTGAACTTTTTCTTATTAAAAGGCCAGAGTAATTGGGTGCCATAGGAGTTTAGCAAGTCAGCCAACCCATGGGACAAAGTACCTATTAGTGTCCAAAATACTACTGTATGCCAAGGGCTGGAGGGAAAAACATAATATACAGCTGTCCCTAAAATAAGTGCCATACTTCCTAAAGCTAATAAGGAGTGGCTAGCTCCCCTATGCTGAAGCAAGTAATTTAATCTACCTTTAACATGAGTGACTATATCCAAATCAGGAAGCATAGCACCTAAAGTGCAACCAATAAGAATGGGATCTGTTAATTCCAATGGATTACCTGAAAGTCTGGATAAAGCTGCTCCAATTAAACCATGAGTAATTGGATCGATGATGGCCACCCCCATAATTTCGCAAAAGAAAAATTTCGTATTTACACATGGTCAAATTATACCACAAATTTCTCTTAAGAAAACCATCCTCATGATAGTAATTTTATTAACTTTTTACCTTTTTGTTAATAATTATGGAATAATTAAAGTAAAAGGAGTATCCCTACTAAATAGATATGTAGGATACTCCTTTTAAATCCAATAAACTTATTCAAACTATACTTTATTGGATCTCATTTGATAGAATGTGCAGCAACAGTTATGGAACTACTCACACTTTTAATACCATCTATATATTGACTTAGTGACTCCGCTAAACGGCGATCTTCGTCTGAATATACTTCCCCACTTAAAAAAGCAATACCACCCTGAACAAAAGCCCGAACATTGCGAGAATTCATTCCATGTTCACCAAGCTTTCGTACTAATTGTTCCGTCAGGTATAAATCTTCCCCTTGGGAACGATGACGAGAAAGTAGTTCGCTTACCACAGCCTTAACTCCAGGCACTTGATAAGCAGTTTCAACTGCCCACTCAATCTCCTCTGGAGAGTTTACCAGTCCCGTTAATGTAATTACACCCTTATGGGCAGTTGTATTAATTTGCTGAGCATTTACCCAAGGCGATTCTACAAAAGTATCTTCCACACGATTAACAAGAGTAGCGTCGTCTACGTCTTTTTCAAAGAATTGTATTTCGCTACGAATCTCTTTGACTCCTCGAACTTGAGAAGCTATCCTTTTAGCCAGTCTTTCTGTACTTTGAGCTTCTAAATGACCAAGAAGGGTCACAGTACCTTTACTAACCCTACATCCTAGATGTCCAATTTCCTCATGATTAGATTGCTTTAATCTCTCAATAACCTGTTCTTGAATATCTTTATCCGTAATTTTTCCATCACTAGCAACTGTTAAAGAGTTATCTAATTCCACAATCCCATCAATTCTGTGAATCCGTTGACCTATAAAGTTCTTTTCAGCTAAAGTATCAACAGTTCCCCAAAGTGATACTCGATCTCCTTTCACCTCTACTTTTATTCCTCGCCCCGATTCTCCAAAATGGGTCTTAAGCAGTCTATGGATATCTTCTTGAATTTCCTTTTCAGACCTTTTCCGTTCCACCAAATCATCCCTCCAGTCAAAAACTATTCTTAGTTTTTCACTGGAAAGTTTTTTTATCCTCTTAAAGTAAATCTTATA
>JAAZLD010000131.1 GCA_012799495.1 Desulfitobacterium sp.
GAGGGATATCTTTGAGATCCTGAGTAATATAATTGATCTCCTTTTGCCGCATTGCTCTTTCCACTTCATTTAAGAGCCCTTCTTGGCCGGGAGGAGCGATAGGGATATTTTCTTCTCCTAGCATACGCCTCCAATACTCTAAAGAACCGTGGAACATCCGCTCCAGTAAAGGTTGGAAGGAGTGATCAAGAGGCTTACCGTTCCTGATTCCTTCTTCGGAACGCTCCAGAAACTTTTTCAACCTCTCCTTCTCTTCTTCAGGCAAAGCCATATAAGTAGCCCGTTGCTCATCTGTAAGATTCAGATCTTCCCCCTGAAACTTCAGTTCATCATAAGTCTCAGCTATCCCCTCTTCCCAACTTTCCGTCTGAGCTTGTGCTTCATCCTGCCAGGATTTTTTCTCCTCTGGAGAGGCAAAAAACACCCGAAAAGCTTCCTGGAACCAGGGCAAATGATTCCTTGACTTGACCAAGGTACTTTGTAAAACACCTTGGACTCGTGATTTATCTTCTAAGCCAATAATAGACAAGCCAGTAAGGGCATCCTGTACTTCAGTAAGATTAACAGGGATGCCCCCTTGACGGAGGAGATCGATAAACTCCAGAAGATGCCGATCAAGTTCACTACGTTCCACGGCAAAACCTCCTTACTGTTTCGTCTCCCAAATCAATTTTTCTGCCCCCATTTCCCGATAGAAAAGCTCTAAATCTTCCTTACTCTTAAGCAAAAGATTCAAAGTAGCCTCTACCCAGGCAGGATCCAAGTCCGTCTTACCCATAACTAATAAAGCCTTCGCCCAATCCATAGTCTCGGCGATAGAAGGAATCTTTTGTAAGGTTAGTTTTTCCCGCAAAATTCCTACAGCCTTAGCTACCTGAAAAGCTAGCTTATCAGGCAGTTCTGGGTATTTAGTACGTAAAATTTTGACTTCTTTTTCTACAGAAGGAGATTTTATATAGAGGAATACACAACGTCTCTTTAAGGCATCAGATAATTCCCGCTCCCCGTTAGAAGTAAGGATAACAAAAGGACGATACTTAGCCTTAATGGTGCCCATTTCTGGTATCGTCACCTGAAATTCACCTAAAACCTCTAGCAAAAACGCCTCAAATTCCGCATCAGTTTTATCTACTTCATCAATAAGCAGGACACTTGGTTCATCGCTGAGCATCCCCTGCAAGAGAGGCCGAGGTAAAAGATAATTATAATCGAATAAATCTTCTTCCTTTAGATCCTCTTCCTTCATTTGGATCTTAATCAACTGTCTTTGGTAATTCCATTCATAGAGGGCTTTATTTTCATCTAGTCCCTCATAGCACTGTAACCTAATAAGTTGGGCATTAAGGACCTCACTTAACACCTTGGCAATTTCTGTTTTTCCTACACCAGGAGGACCTTCTACTAAGATAGGTTTTTCCAAATGAGCAGCCAAATAAGCAGTCAAAGCTATCCGATCCTCTTTTTCCGTAATATAGCCTTGATCTGTTAAAGCTTGCTCAAACTCATCTAAAGTCATTTTTAGATCCATTGAACCGAACCCCTCCTCCTTCTCATTTTCTAATCTAGAACCCTAGTACATTTCCATTATCATACCATGGGAAGGATTGAAAAGAAAATTCCGAATTTTCACAAGCAATTCGGAATTAGGGGTAGTTATTAAATTTGTTAAATCTTAGGTGTTTAACTATAGTACTCCGGTTCTTCGTCATCTTCAAAGCCAATGGGTAAAGCATCAATAATCGCTTCCCCGATTATCCTTTGGACATCATTTATGAGACGAGATATTTTAAACTCCGCTTCCAAATAAGTTCGAGCAGCAGGATTCAAACTTAATAAGCTATAAAGTTGCTCCATTTCCTGCTGCTTTTCTCCACTAATATCTAGACCAAAAAGCTGAGCTTGCTGGATCTCCATCTGTTTTATCTGAAAGTCCCGGATAATTTTATAATTTGTCTCATCATTTTTGAGAGCTTCTTTAGCAAAGATAAAAAAACGATATTCTTCCGAATCCTTTATCTCTTGAGCTAATTGGTGAGCAGTCCCCAAAACGGACATCATCCCCAACTCCTCTCTTTTTCTAATCTTTATGTGAAAATCTACTATGTACTGGAAGACTCTCTAAAACCAGCATTTCTAAGATTTCATAGGCTTCTAAGCGGCTATAAGCCAAAAGATCATCCCACTGAGCTTTATTAAACTCCCAAGGGGAATAGGCGGATATACGGCTGGCAAAACCTACGGGAGAGCCATCCCCCAATAATCGCTCTAACCGCCGAGCAGCAAGGGACACAATCCCTTCAGGTCTCCCATTGCAAAAAATCGGCTCTAAACATAAAGCAGGCTTCTCTCTATATCTTACCAAGAGACTTTGTTTATATAAAGGTTCTATTTCTACCAACCTTTTCTGAATATCTTCCTGTAATGGAACTGGGTCAGGAATTTCTATAGCCCCACGCCTTTGCCAAAATTCTTTCTCCGCAATATGGCTTACTTGAGTTCGCAAAGCCATAGCACCCATTTTACGGGCAAATTGAGAAAGAACATTCATAAAATCCCAATCAGAGTAAGACTTAAGGGACAACCCCATCAAAACAAGGAGCCTCTCAGAAGAACTGACCAAGAGTTCCCCAGCTTTTTCACCTTGTTCAAGTTTTACTATTTGATAACCAGGTAAGTACTCTAAAGAAGTTTCCATGGGAATCCCTTTTTCCATGAAAAAAGCTCCCAAAGCCACTGCCCAATTAGCTAAGCCTTCTTCATCCCATTCTTTCATTGGATGAAGGGGTAATTCCATCCATGTCATATCCTCGCTCCTTATCCTGAATTTTCCATTAGTTTGGCATTTTTTTAGGATCTTATCCAGGAGGAGGGGAAAGTATTAAAATACTAACTAGATAAAAAGTGCTCTAACTCTTTCTCATACCACTGATCAAGACTTTGGGGAGGTTGAACATTTGTTAGGAATTCAATAATCCTCTCTCCCCAATAAGGATCAAAATGGGTTCCCAAGCCTTTTCTCATAAATTGAAGAACTTCTTGGGGCCTTCGGGGATATTTACTATGGCGGCGAACTTCCGTAGCACCTGTAAAATAATCAAATAGACGCAAGCCCCTGGCTGACAAAGGTATCTCAGATCCTTTAAGTCGTAAAGGATAGCCGTCACCAGCATAGTTTTCATGATGAGCAGCAACACCCTGGGCTATTCTCTCCCAAAAACGATTCCCCGTCTTTTTATAATATTCCATGATAATTTCTTCTGAGCCTAGTGGATGTTCAATAATATAATTCCAGGCTTGGAGTACTCTATCCCTTCCTAAATCGCGCAAGCGCTCACTGGCCAACAAAACCTCACGAGGCCAACGGACCTTGCCAATATCGTGTAAAAGCCCAATAGCAACAAACTCATTCCGAGTTACCCATGCCTGCTTAAGGAATTGTTTTCCTGCTTCCACCTCGACAAAGCGGCTCAAATAATAACCTGTTCGCAAACTATGATAATAATTTATATCATCTACGCAAGCAAGATCATTGAGTAGTTGTTGGATTTCTTTCCGGTACATCCCTTATGTCCTTTCCCCCAAATATTTTTGTACCAATAATACCAGGACACACCCTAAACTAAAGGGTAGACTTTCTTTTCCCTTTGGGAAAACCCTATACATTCTTTATAGCCTATAGATTTTAAAATCTGGCTTCCTAATTCCAAATCCCGTCCCACATGACTTCCTTGATGAGCATCGGATCCTAATGTAACAGGGATTTTACGATTATAAGCCTCTTTAAGGATTCTTTCCTCTGGATAATATTCGCCGACAGGTTTATATCGTCCTGCTGTATTAAGCTCTAATACTAGTCCTTTTTTCCTGATAACCTCTAGGACCTGATCCGCTAATTCAAGGACATCTGTCTTAGACCTTACTCCAAAGATTTTAATCAAATCAAAATGACCTATAGTAGTAAAAAGTCCTGAAGAGGCAGCCATCTCTACCCTCCGGAAGTATTCCCGGTACATTTCATCAGGATCTTTCTCCCTATGACGAGGTTCCTCTTCAGGATAATCAAAAAGCCAGCCATCGATTTCATGAACAGAACCAAGGACAAAATCAAAAGGGAAACTTTCCAACATCTCTTGAATTTTTTTCTCCTCACCAGGTCTATAGTCCACTTCTAGACCAATTGCTACATCAAGAGCAGGATAGTCCTGGGCGATTTCTCTTATTAAGGGGAGATTCAAATCTTGAAGATAATAATCATGGTCCGCAAAGCCAATAGCTCTTA
>JAAZLD010000132.1 GCA_012799495.1 Desulfitobacterium sp.
CAAAACCAACTATCCCGCTTGCCATAAATAACAAGGAGATAATCTGGAATACCTTGGAATGGATATCCTCACTGAGAATTTTCCCTGGCTCTGCTAGATACTCTTTTTCAGGCCGCTTTAGAAGACCATAATGTTTGATGGAATAGAAAATTGCTAACATTGGAATTAGGGATACAGTAGGTGATACTTGGGGTATCATTGTTTCTAAATAGGGGTTTAGAATAAAGTCTGTTGTGGTTCCTATGATTAAAGCAAGGGCAAAAGCCAAAAACAAAAGGAGGCTTTGCTTTTTCTTCTTTCTATCCTTTGCTGTTATACCCCAATGAGCAAGGAGGATAAATCCAATAAGAGAACAACTGAAAAAATAAATATTAAAAAGGACATTCCAAGTTGTATATAAGGGGATGTTAACCCAGCCGAAGGTTGTATATATTAATTCATACTGGCCTATAGCATGCGGGCTCAAACCAAATATGTAAATATTCACCAATACTGGCATATATAAGAGTATATAGAGGAGTCTACTTTGCAACAGTCTTTTTCGCTCTGTGAGAATAAGGAAAAAGTGGAGAAGGACACTATAAGCTGAGCCCCAACCAATGGTTGCCATGCGTCTCCATAAAAGACTTACCTCATAGTCAGGGGCTGAATTAGCAATAGAAAAACAAAAGGCCCATGCACCTAAAGAAATAGTAGCCACAAAAAAGACACGGTTAAGCATTTCTCTAGGATTAAGCCATAAAACATATATCCCTAGCAAAACATAAATAGCAAATGATATGTAAAAAACCAATGATAATGTAATTGGTAATGAAATCATGTTGCCTCTCCTCTTTTATTTTTCGTTTGCAACGTTTGTAATATTATTAACATTTTAATTTCAAATTCGTATTTAGTCAAATTGTAAATTTTATAGTTCTAGGCAAAGAAAAACCTGAGTTCAGCTAGTATAAGCTGTTCCCAGGTTTTTTCTTATTTTCGTTGAAAATTATTATTGAAAATTCGTCATTGTTTTCTTGCTAATTGGCTTCTAGCATTTTTTAGGGTAGGGGTTTATTTATTGACCCCTCCCCGTTTATGAAAATCTTTTTCTATTTCCTCTTTCCAGTCTTCGGGGATTGAAGATTGTTCCCGATATGAAGCAACAGCCTCACTCATCACTTGGAAATTCAACTCTATGCCTTCCCCATCTGCATGAAAGTCTTGAGCCCGGTCGGGGGAAATACCTATCTGCCCTGCTGTTGAGATAGCATCAATATTGGCACCGAGAAAGATAAATTCCCATCCATACTCATTCTTTTGTCTTTCGATGAGCATTTTTATTTTCTCTAGAGAAAACTCCCGACTGGAGTTCTCCTCCCCGTCAGTAATGATAATAAAGAGCACATTTTCAGCTCGATAATCTTCGTCAGTATGTTTTTGAGCGTTGCCTATTTTATTGATAGTTCTGCCTATGGCGTCTAAGAGAGCTGTCGTTCCGCCAACTTCATATTCCCTCTCAGTAATCCCACTGACAGCTCGTATGTCAATCCGGTCATGAAGAAGTTCATGATTATGATCAAAAAGCACTGTGGTGATATAGCACTCACCGTCAATTGTTTTTTGTTTTTTCAGCATAGCATTAAAGCCACCGATGGTGTCCCTCTCCAAACCACTCATGGAGCCGCTTTTATCTAAGATAAATACTAATTCCGTTAACCCTTTTTTCATAAAAATGCCTCCTTAAGTATCTAGTTACTTTAGTGATGACCTATATAAAGTGACTCATAAAGTGACTCATATAGTTACTCATTTAGTGACTTAAGGATAGCATTTCTAATGGGGTATAAGGTCGCTTGGAAAACGACAAATATTAGGAGTATTTATCAACCTAGTAAAGGTTGATCATATTTAAAGAGAACCTCGTTAATCTCGAAGATATCATACTTACCGTTAATAATGAAATACTCAATGATTACATCGAATTTCTGACTATGAGAAAGGGCAAAACCTGATCTTTGCAATAGATCCTCTGTTTCTTCAAGAGTTAATTCTAAAGCTATGGCTAAAGCGATAATTGTACGCTTACTCGGTTTATAATCCTTATTACTGCGGATTTTTGAGAAAAGCTTCCGATCTATATTGGCTCGTTTATAAACCTCAACATCGGTTTTGCCTTTAGCATCGATTAGCCGCAAAAGAGTTGTGGAAAAGGATTCGTCTAGGTTATTGATTAATTCGTCAAGACCATAGGATGGGGATGGGGTTGGGGTTGGGGTTAGAGTTGGAGTTTCCTTCTTGGTAGGCTCCATTATTGGGGACTCAGCAAAATGGGGCATTGGTTCATGCAACCGCAGGAACTCAGCCTCCTGAAGGGTGTCTATCTCAGCATCCTGCAGGGTATCTATCTCATCCTCTTGAAGGGCGTCTATCTCAGC
>JAAZLD010000133.1 GCA_012799495.1 Desulfitobacterium sp.
AGAGTTTCTCCAAAAAATGCAAAAGGCAGAAATATCCCAATGAAAATTCACTAATACTAATATAAGAAGGAAAATGGGTAGCTTATCCCGAAATATTAGGTTCATGCTTAATTTGAATTATTAGGAGGACTATTACATGGAATTGCTGCCACTCCTTCTTTTTATATGTGGTTGTATTTGTTTATACTGGGCTTTTAAAATGGGAAACCCTTCAGGGAAATCTAGTCCCGAGACTTTAACTATTCTGCAAGGAGTTGCAAAAGTAAAAAAGGAAGTTAGTCAAGGGCAAAAGAGTCTGAGGGAAGTGCAAAGCCAATTGGGAGATCATGAATTAAGGCTTTATCGTATGGAGAATGTGCAAGAGGATTTACGTGGAGAACTTGCAAATCTTAAGAAAGAATCTTTTCTTCAGATGGAAAGTGATCCCTCACCACAGTTAACACCTTCAATGAATCAGCGAAGGGATCTTCAAAGGATGGATTTTCAAAGGATAACCCCTCAAAGAGAATTTATAAATGAAGGATCTCATTATATGGAGGAAGAGAATTTAAGCACTGGACAACCCTTACCGGAAAAGTACCGGAAAGCACTGGAATTATCCCAGCTTGGCTGGTCGTTGGCTGAGATCGCCGGACATTTAGGTGTCAGCCAAGATGCAGTAAGTATGGTCTTACGGACTGCAGCAGTAGGAAAGGAGCCCAAGAGATGAAGATATCACGCTCTTACTTAATGGGATTGGGTTCTGGATTTATTCTAAGTGCTTTAATTGCCTTGATTATGCCTCCCATTACTATTAATTTTGGTAGCACTCCTTCTCCTCCTCAACAAGGGGTAATTCAAGAGGAAGAGGGAGCTAATCAGAAAGAGCCAAACCAACCAAACCAAGATGAACCCAATGAAGAAGAATCTAATCAGGGTACTTTAGATGGGGTTAAGGGTGAAGGAGAAGCTGGAGCGGAGAAGAATATTGAGGCAGAAAAAGATGCTGAGGGAGAAAAAGGGACCTTCGTCATACCAAGGGGCTCAACTGCAAGCCAAGTCGCTGAACTGTTATTTGAGGAAGAATGGATATCCTCTAAGGAGGAATTTATGGCGGTAGTTGAGGAAAAGAATCTGGCTAGGAAATTTCGTGCTGGAACTTTTCAATTAACCAAAGGTTTAAATATAGATGAACTATTAGATGAATTAATCCATTAGGAATAAAAAGACTGGTGTTCTAGGAATACTTCTTAGAACATCAGTCTTTTTTTATTCCATTTATTATTTCCCATTCATTACCTAGTAAGCAAGCTACTCCTAATCAAGTAGTGACTTATCTGTGTATCCTATCTATCGACTTTTTACTGATTTATCTATTTGTTGTTCCTTCTACCGCTCGATTTTTCTATCTCTTTTCCTTAAATCTCTCAATTAACTTGAATAGGAATAGCCAAATTAGAAAAGATTTAGTATTAGCTCTATCTAATTGCTCGAGAAATTTAGTAATAAGGAAGGGAAGTAATATGCAGAAAAAGAAAGTGCGTATAATCGGAGTGCCCATAGATTTAGGAGCGGATCGCCGGGGGGTAGATATGGGACCAAGTGCTATCCGCTATGCAGGCCTTCATAAGCGTTTGAAAAAACTAGGCTGGGAGGTGGAGGATTTAGGAAATATTGAGGTTCCAATTGCAGAGACTTTAGAAATAAAGGATCCAATGCTTAAATATTTACCGGAAATTGCTCAAGTGAACCAAAAACTTTATTCCTTAGTTGCCCAGGCCATACAGGAAGAGGCAATTCCCTTAACTATTGGAGGAGACCATAGTCTAGCCATCGGAACCTTAGCGGGCTGCTCAGCTAGTGGTAAGGAGCTAGGAGTAATTTGGTTCGATACTCATGGAGATTATAACTCCATGGATACTACTTCAAGTGGTAATATTCATG
This sequence comes from Desulfitobacterium sp., assembly GCA_012799495.1. Taxonomy (GTDB): domain Bacteria; phylum Bacillota; class Desulfitobacteriia; order Desulfitobacteriales; family Desulfitobacteriaceae; genus Desulfitobacterium. The sequence continues at coordinate 1,924 of JAAZLD010000133.1, forward strand.
GTATGCCTTTAGCTGTATCAAATGGAATAGGGGTAGAAGAGCTTACAGGGATAGGAGGAACTAATAGAAAAATCAAAGAAGAAAATACAGTAATTATCGGAGCTCGGGAACTGGATCCTCAAGAGGGAGAGGCTCTGCGCAATTCTAAAATAACTGTTTTTACTATGAGCGATATTGATCGTTTGGGTATGGAAAAAGTGGTAGAGGAAGCTTTGGAAATAGCTAATAGTGGAACAGAGGGGGTTCACATTAGCTTTGATCTGGATGTTATCGACCCTGGTGAGGCCCCAGGAGTAGGTACTCCTGTTCAAGGTGGGATGACATACCGAGAAGCTCATTTAGCTATGGAAATGATAGCAGAGTGTAATTGTCTTTTAAGTATGGATGTAGTAGAAGTTAACCCAATCTTAGATATACAAAACAAGACTGCGGAACTTGCCGTTGGTCTTATAGCTTCTGCCTTCGGCCAGAGGATTATATAAATATGTATTTGCTTTAGAGAATTTCAATATCCTTAAAGAAAGTTTCTGAATAAAAGGAAAATAAGGGGATGATCTTGAAAATAGTAGTACTGAAACTTTTGCTCTTTTGATAGCGTAGTATTATTGAGAGAAAGATCAAAAGATAGGAGCGACCAAGAGGTATGGAAGATGCTGATTTGATTCAGCAGGTTCTTAGTGGAGAACATGAAAAATATAGTATACTAGTAGAACGCTATCAAGAACCGTTGATTCATTTTTTGCGTAGTATTATGGGTACAGATGAGGAAGTTTTTGATTGTGCTCAAGAAGCCTTTTTAGCGGCCTACCGTAATCTTTGGCGTTATTCCCAGGCTTATTCCTTTC
>JAAZLD010000134.1 GCA_012799495.1 Desulfitobacterium sp.
CGTTACCGGCAGTTACACTACCTGGTTTACCAGTTACTGTACTAAGATGATTAAAAACAGGGGGAAGTTTTGCCAACCCTTCTATAGTTGAGTTAGCACGGGGTCCCTCGTCTTTTGTCATGACCTCTTTCCCTTTATTGACAGCTACTGGAAAAATCTCATCTTCCAGCTTGCCAGATGCAATGGCTTCTGCTGCAGCTTTTTGGGAATGAAGGGCCCATTCATCCTGCTCTTCTCTACTAAAACCGAACTCATCGGCTACTTCTGAGCCATGAATTGCCATATGTCGATCATAAAAAGAATCCCAAAGTCCGTCATAGACCATTAAATCCACACATTCTGTATTAGGTAAACCCATTTTTTTCCCTCTACGCATCTGTGGTAAAGCGAAGGGAACATTACTCATACTTTCCTGCCCACCTGCAATAACTATCTCAGCTCTCCCTAAAGCGATCATCTGAGCACCTAGGTCAATGGTTTTCACACCAGAAGAACATACTTTATTGACAGTAATTGAAGGTACATGTTCAGGTAACCCCGCCAAAAGAGTCGCTTGACGGCTAGGTATTTGACCACAGCCTCCTTGGACAACATGACCCATGATGACATAATCCACTTCATTGGGGTCAAGTTTTCCTTCAGTCCGACGAAGAACCTCTTTGATGGCTAATGCACCAAGTTGAGCAGCATCGTACTCTACTAAAGCACCTAAAGACCTCCCATATGGCGTTCTACAAGCTTCTACACAAACAACCTCTCGGTGTGTAGCATAAGTATTTGGAATTTTTCTTCCCATAGTAGAATAATCCGGTTTTCTTTCTCCATAAGGAGAAATTGGAGCTTCTTTATAAAAACCTTTTCTGGTTACTTCCAGTTTTTGCACCACTTTTTTTGACACCTTAAACCCCCCTACCTAAATGGATCCCTTTCCCTATTCATAAATGTAAAAACCACGGCCGGATTTTCTTCCTAACCAACCAGCTTTAACGTATTTTCTTAGAAGTGGGCAGGGCCGATATTTATCCCCAAGACCTTCATGAAGAACTTCACAGATAGATAGTACTGTATCGAGTCCGATTAAGTCCGCTAAAGCTAAAGGACCCATGGGATGATTCATTCCTAGTTTCATAACATTATCGATGTCTTCAGCACTTGCAATACCATCATAAAGGGTATAGATGGCCTCATTGATCATGGGAATTAGGATTCGGTTTGCAACAAAACCAGGAGCATCATTGACTTCTACAGGAGTTTTACCCATTTCCACACTTAAATCTCTAATTTTTTCGAAGACTTCGTCAGTTGTAGCTAGCCCCCGAATAATTTCCACCAGCTTCATTATTGGTACCGGATTCATAAAATGCATGCCAATAACTAGCTCTGGACGTTTTGTATAAGAGGCAATCTCCGTTATTGGTAGTGATGATGTATTTGTGGCAAGGATAGTATGGGCGGGACATATTTCATCTAATGATGAAAAGATTTGACTTTTGATCTCCATATTTTCTACTGCTGCTTCTATAACTAAATCAGCAGTAGCTGCATCTTCCAAGGAAGTAGACTTTGTAATCCGACCTAAAATTGCTTCACATTCGGAACTTTCTATTCTTCCTTTCTCTACATTTCGTCTGAGGTTTTTTTCAATAACCTTCAAACCCTTAGTCACAAATTCATCATTGAGATCGTTTAGAATAACTGAATAACCTGCTTGTGCAGCCACGTGGGCTATTCCCCCACCCATTTGCCCTGCACCAATTACCATGATTTTCTTCATTGTTAACTCTCCTCTTTTGCATCTCTTAATGATGTTAATAATTTAATCTGCCATATCCCTCCTTCTTGATTGTGTTTACCCGATTGTTTTGTTTTCTGAATAATCTTGCAATTATTATGCCACGGCTTGTGCTAGTGTTGTTTTGCCAAAATGTTTTCACTATAGTTAGATATCATAACCCTTGATAGATAAGGAATTTCAGAAAGCTATTTTATAAAATTTCTTTTTCAATCTTGAATAATGAGACTAATTTCAAAGGGAAAACAATTAAATAACGTCCCGGAGGCAGTACACTTTATCTATTGAAAGTGTCCGTTTCCAGGACGGTATTTACAGTTCTTCATTTTAGATTATATTTGTTAATTTTATCATAAAGTCTTGAACGGCTAAGGTTGAGTAATTTCGCCGCTCTAGTCTTATTGCCTCCTGTTTTCTCCAGTGCTTCAATGATCATTTCACGTTCTATTATAGCTATTCGTTCTTGATGGCTTAGTTCATTATTTACTACTTTGTTTAAATTAGGATTACTTCTTAGAATTTGGCTAGGTAGGTGTATTAGCTCTATCAATCCGCTTCGGGTGAAATTTACCGCCCTTTCGATCACATTTTCCAATTCGCGAATATTTCCAGGCCATGAATGCTTTATTAAACTGGACATTGCACTATCGGTAATACCTGTAACATTAGCTTTAAGAATTCGGTTGAATTTTTTAATAAAGAAGTTAGTGAGGGGTTCAATATCCTCTATTCGTTCTCTTAAGGGTGGAAGATGTAGGTTAATAACATTTAAACGGTAAAAGAGATCCTGGCGAAATTCCCCTTTAGCGATAGCCTTATTCATTTTTTTATTTGTGGCAGCTATAATGCGTATATCAACTTTCTTACTTTCTGTGCTACCTAAGCGTTCGATTTCTCGATCCTGGATTACTCTTAATAGTTTTGCTTGTAAGGAAAGGGGCATTTCCCCAATCTCATCTAGGAAAAGTGTCCCACCATCTGCTCTCTCAATTCTTCCTGGCTTTCCTTCTTTAGCCGCACCTGTAAAAGCTCCTCCTACATAACCAAACATTTCTGATTCCATGAGGTTTTCTGGTATAGCTGCGCAATTCACTTTAATAAAAGGCCCTTTACTGCGATTACTGCAGAGGTGTATAGCATGAGCAACTACTTCTTTGCCTGTTCCACTTTCTCCCGTGATTAATACTGTAGAAATACTAGAGGCAACTAAAGATATTTCGTCTTTAAGCCTTTTCATTTGGGGGCTTTCTGCAATCATATCTTTCATAATATCTTGAACAGTCATGCTTTTTTGTAATTCTTCTTGAAAGAAGCTAACTTTATGTTCTAAACAGCGTACTTTTTCCGCTAGTTCTTGGGCTTCGGCTAAATGGGGAAAAACAGCCTTTCCTACTGCCCCCACAACATTCCCTTCTTTGATGATAGGTGAATTTGAAACAACCAAAGGCTTCCCTTGGATCGTAATTACCTCACTGCTTTTGGCAACTCCAGTCTTAACTACATTTTCTAGCTGGCTGGAAGTCATAATTTCCGAAATAGGTTTGCCAATAATCTCATTTTTAGGATGGGTCAAAAAATCAGCCATAGCTTGGTTTACTAGAGTGGTTTTACCTTCTTCATCTATAACCACTATTCCGTCACCGATGATATTAAGGACTGTTTCAAAAGTTTTATTTAAAGCTTTTACTGTTTCTAATTCTTTTGCAGTGTGTTCTAAATCAGTGAGATCTTGGAAGACTATGATCCCACCAGATATTTTTCCTTCTATATTTAATGGTGTAATATTTACAACCATATTGATGCCATTATGTTGATATTTGATTCCGATTTTCACCACACCCTGCTTTAGTGATGAACTAAGATCTAAATTAGGTAAAAGTTCTTGAGAAGGTTTTCCTAGGTAAAGTTTGGGTTCGATGTTAAGGATTCGGCTTGCTCCTATATTTATATGTGTAACTTTCCCTTTACTATCGACTACAATGACACCGTTATGTAAGGAGTCTAAAATGGCTTTTAATTGGACATTTAGGAATTCCGAATGCCTAAAGAGAGTCATAACCATCCTGGCTTTACACAAAAGTCCTATGACTTTATTATCTTTATCCAAAACAGGCACTGAACCTACTGAGCTACTTTTAACAAAACTTGCTACTTCCTCATCTGTACTATCATCGGAAATACTTTTCACATCTGTAATAAGATATGGATCAATTACATCTTTGTAGGTTGCTCCGTTCAAAATAGCACGATATAGGCTGCTGCGACTGAATATGCTTAGTAGACGACCTTCCTCATCTAAAACTGGAATTATAGCTATTTTAAGTTCTAAAAAGATTTTGACAGCCTTTTCTATTTTGTCACCTGGACTTAAGCAAAAAAACCTAGTATTGGTACCCTCCCGAAGGAGCATATTAATCACTCCTTTATAGGCAACAGCCAATATTTATGTTTCTGAAGATTCTGATAATAGTATACCATAGGTTGGAAGCTCTTAGTATGGTTAAATAGATCTCCAGGAACTATTTTTACCAAAACAAGAAAAGCCTTCCTTAGGTAGTAACTAAGGAAAGCTTCTATCTTTAAATTCTTTTGTATGATTCGTTGAAACCTATTTTATTTTCATTAGCTAACATAAGGAAAGTTCTTGAGGTATTACTTATAATAATATTGATATATACAATAACTAAATACTAATATTATAATCTTTAATTTTACGGTAAACTGTAGTCTTGCTTAATCCCACCATTTTAGCGGCGGCTCGAACGTTATTTCCTGTAATTAACAAGGCTTTTCGAATCATTTCCTCTTCAGTATCTTGAATTGAAGGGATGGGCTGGTTAGAATCTATTTTTCCCGTTGAAAATTGACTGCCTAAGTCCCTAAACAGACTAGCGGGGAGATCTTCCATTGCAATTATTTCCCCGTCACAAATACTGGCCGCATAAGCCATTGCGTTTTTTAGTTGGCGAACATTTCCTGGCCATGAGTGATTAAGCATAAATTTCTCTACTTTTTTGCTTAGCTTGAGAGGTAAGCGTTCCTCTTTCCTACAAATTTCTTCTAAAAAATGATTGGCTAGTAGTAAAATATCCTGACCCCGTTCACGAAGGGGTGGTAAAATCAGCTGCAATACTTCAAGACGATAATATAGATCAGCTCGGAACTTCTTTTCCTGAACTAATTGGTAAAGGTCACAGTTGGTTGCTGCAATTAAGCGAAAGTCTACCTGGATATCTTTGTTGCTCCCCACAGGGGTAACTTTTTTATCTTCTAATACTCTTAAAAAGGTAGGCTGAATTTCTAAGGGCATATCCCCTATCTCATCTAAAAAGAGTGTACCATTATTGGCCAGTTCGATTTTACCTCGACGTCCTTTACTATCGGCACCGGTAAAGGCTCCACCTGCATATCCAAACAATTCACTTGCAATTAAATTACTAGGAAGTGCAGCACAATTTATTGCTACAGAAGACCCTTTTCTTCCACTGGCTTCGTGGATAGCTTTGGCAAAGACTTCTTTACCTGTTCCACTTTCACCATTAATTAGAATTCCATTCTCCGTAGATGCAAAACGGACAGCTTTTTTAATTATTTTTTTTATCGGTGGGCTTTCCCCCAAAATACCTGTAAAAGGATCTTCTGATAGTAAACTCTCTCTATTGTCAACTTTAAAGCTAAATCTCGGTAGATTAAAGGCGGAATAGTTTTTACTAGAAAACAAATCATCTCCGCTCATAGAATAAACGGGTCTTAATCGCTCTAACTGATTTTCAACCATAAATCTCAAAGTCATTGTCCAAAGCAAAATTCTATGGAGAATTTCATCATCATTCATTGCATCTTTTACATGATTAACCGTAGTAATGAGACCGATTCTATTTCCAATAGAGTTATAGACAGGTGTGGTCGTTGCTAATTGGTGCTCTAAAGCTTTGCAATAATGTAGGGAGCCAGCTAAGCGAACAGTTTTATCGTATTCTAGACATAGTGAAGTAGAGGAAGTTCCGACAGTCTCCTCACGCCAAATGGCACCACTGTCAAGGTTAAGGGTAAGTAGTTGTCCTTGATTCAAGGTCTTTAAAAATGTACCGTTTTCGTCTTGTATACAAAGGGAAGTTCTAGGTATGTTTAGTAAAGGAAGGAGAGCATAAAAATACGATTCTGTCAATTCTACGAAATTCTTCTTATCTTTTAATAAGGATTTTAGTTCCTGAGAGGTTACCTATAGGGCAACTCCTGCATTTGGGAATCGATCTCCATTTCCCTTGAACGTCGCCATGAATCTGCCACCTCTGGGTCAATCATAATAGTGGTGCCAGGTTCCTCACAACGCTCTACAAAGAGATCTTTAAACCTACTGATTGCTTTTAAACTAGCCATGTCTACTCTGGATGTGTCAATGATGTTTTGCTCACTAGAAAATAGCTGTATCACTTCCTCAATACACCTCCTAGAGAAAGTTATATATGAAATATATTTCACTAACTTAATTATATCCCTTATAGGAAAGAATATCTAGGGGTTTAATAATCCTTAATTACTTCATGCCGAATGGGCCTCCATTTTGGAGACCCATTATTTCTTGAGTAATGACTTCCCTATTTGTCAGAATCACTATTATCCGCGGTTTTTTTTAACTCAGCTTTGCATTTTAAACATGTCTTGGCTGTTGCTGGATTAACAGAGCCACATTCGGGACAATTGATTGGCTTGCCTGCTGTAGGTGGACGAAAACACATAGTTTGATACCTCCTAATGTTAAAATATATACTAACATTTGTACTTTTTATTTGGCGATAACTTTTTCCTTGCTCTCAATGACACTGCAACGTACATACCCTGCCACAATTCCTATGAGTGTTAAAGAAATAAATAGGCCAAAAGTTATTATTATTTCCATTGGATTACCACTTAGAAGAAGTATCATTTCACTAGCAACTGCATTACCGGCGTTCATAACCATAATCAGTAGTCCTGCTCCTCCCCAATCAGCTAGATCTGCTGTCATGCCATAGGGGGTAAGTAAAGCACCTAAAGTAAACCCAAGGATTAGAACTTTTGGTGGTTCTAGCTTGGTAAAAATTGCAAATATCTGAAACAACGCACACAAAATCCCACCTAATATAAATGCATTAATATACATCATGAAATGACCTCCTATAAGGTGTAATGGGCAACAATAGCAACTATTGTCGATAGAATTGTTCCAATTCCTACCACATATAAGATAAGCGACACCGCTGCCTTAACTCCTTCACCTGAGGAGCCAGTCTTAGATTTCGCACCTTCGTATACACCTGCAACAGCAGCTGCTAAGCCGCTAAAGGGGAGGATTGCGCCGTATGCACCGAATTTCTCGATCTTTTGATAAATCCCAAGAATAAATAGTACACCACCGATTACACCAAGGGTTAGCAGGGTCAAACGTCCTGCATTTGCAGGCTGAAGGCCTGTAGAGGAGTAAGATACAATGAGAAACTGTCCCAATACTGCGAATAGACCTCCAACAATAAATGCTGATAAGATCTGTTTAATTTTATCCATCGTTATGCTCCTTTCAATACAATGGATGGAGAAAGACGGCGGCTAAATGGCTTAAAACCAACCGTCTTTCCTTTTTACCAAATCTTATTTGAGAGCATATAATACTTGTTTAGGATGATCTATTAATTTTTTAGCTAATTCATCTAGTGGACCATAAGTCATACATTTTGCCTGGCAGTGCTGTACACATGAAGGTTCTTTTCCCATTCCGACTCTTTCAGCACAAAGGTCACATTGATCTGTAGGCATAGGAACATAGGTAAATTGCCATTTTTCCGGTGCATATTCCCAGGGGCCTAATTCAGCAACTTTAATACCAAATTGATCTACTGGAAATCCATGTTCCATTTGACATGCTACTTCACAGCTATGGCAACCAGTACACCAATCATAATCGATTAAAATTCCGTATTTTGCCATCCTTATTCACCATCCTCTACTTTGTACAACTTAACTAACATGGTTTTGTAGTTAGATCCAAAACCACTTTTTCCGGGAATCCAAGGAACCAGGTTATTGATGTTAAGGTCAAAGACATCAAATAAGTTCTCAGGATCGGCTTCTGGGAACCACCATCCATGGTCGCAGCAGCACATCCGGGGGTCGATTACTGGTGTAGCAACTACACGTCTCTTAGCCCGGCCTCTTTGGTTCTCAACCCATACCCAATCACCATTTTCAATACCTAACTTCTCTAGTGTTTTAGGATTTACTTCGATGATGGGATCTGGCCTTAAAGCACGCATACGTTTAACTTGACGGTGTTCGGAATGGAACATACTCCAAGTACGAGCTCCGGTTGTCAGTACTAAAGGATACTCATCCATTAGTTCCGGTGTTGAACCAGGTCCTGGTGAAGGTTCTTCAAAGTAAGGAAGTGGATCAAGCCCTGCCATTTCATAAAAGCTTGAGTATAGTTCGATTTTTCCAGTTGCTGTGTTAAATCCTACTTCACCATCAGATCTTAAGAGACCCTTTTCATAGCGACGATAGGTGAAAGGAAGATAAGCAGGTGCTTTTTCCTGTAACTCATTAAAGGTCATTCCTGTTTGTTCTAACATATGAGAGAACATTTCTTCTACATTATCCCAAGGCCACGCCTCTGGATTAAAGCGTTTACCAAGTTCAAGGTTGATTTGCATATCAGATTTACATTCTCCGATTTGAGTAACTTTATTGATAACTTCACCACGTTGACAGCCATCCCCGACACGGATTCCATTACGCTCTGGGTATGTTGCAGCAGGTAATACCACATCGGCTAGTGCCATGATGGTTGGAGGCATAAATAAGTCGACACAGGCTATAAAGTCAAGGCTATTCAAAGCTTTATATGTGCGTTGCGGATCCGCTGACATACAGGAGATAGGATTACTGGTCTGGATCCATGCTCCATGGAGTTTGTAAGGTTTTCCGGTCTCTAAGGTATCGATGAGAGTATCAGGATGAGCAATTTGGAAACCGAATTGTAGTAAAGAATATTTATCTAAGCCGATCCGTTTAGATTTTTGTTCATCGCTAATGAGTTCAGTTCCCCAACCGCCAGCATAATTGAGGATTTCAGGGGGTGCGATAATTCCGCCAGGAACATCTACGTTTCCAGTGATTTGGAATAATGCTGCGATTGCCTGACTTGCAGGTAGAGATTCCTTAGTCATGTCTACCGCAAGACCCCATTGCATGGTAGCAGGCTTACTTTCAGCAAGGATATGAGCAGCACGACGAATTTTTTCAGCAGGTACCCAAGTGATTTCGGCAACCTTATCTACTGGATATTCTTGCACACGTTCTTTCAATTGTTCAAAACCATAAGTCCATTTTTCGACAAATTCCTTATCATAAAGTTCTTCATTGATAATGACATTAAGCATTCCTAAGGCAAGAGCGGCATCAGTACCTGGTCGAACCCGGAGATGTTCTTCGGCTCGGGTAGAAAGCCAAGTAACTTTCGGATCAATCATGACAATCTTCATACCACGCTTCATCAAATCAATAACCCAGTGTCCATAAAAGCCGTCTGAATTTGATTTGAGAGGATAGTTACC
>JAAZLD010000135.1 GCA_012799495.1 Desulfitobacterium sp.
ATAGAGATCTCTCCTCGCTTGGTCCGAAAAACTGTTCCTTCTACACCAATGATATCTCCTATATCAAATTTGGAGATCATATCAAACCAGTCTTCCCCCATCTCATTCTTGCGAATGTAGATCTGAATCCTTCCACTAAAGTCTTGAACATGGCTAAAGATCACTTTTCCTTGATCTCGCTTCGACATCATTCGACCCGCTACTTTGACAGCTTGTCCCTCGAGACTTTCAAAGTTATCTAATATTTCCTGAGCCATGTGGGTTCTTTTGTATTGATCCGCATAAGGCTCAACACCATATTCTCTAAGTTGAGCTAGTTTTTCCAAGCGAACCTGCCATAGTTCGTTCATTTCATCCATTATTCATACCTCCAACAAACGTCCTTCTAACAATTTTACCAAAACCCGGCACTACTAAACAATAGAAAAGTTCGAAGCCGTCCTTTCCTTTAAGCACCCATAAATTATCTTCTGATATGTAAACAAAAGCGTCGGCAAGAAACTCTTGCCGACTTATACTTGCTATAAGCATTTGAGCTTAGATAATTATACTCACTCTTTATCTAATATCGACAATCTCAAATTGCAAAATACCAGCAGGAACTTCTACTTCTACAACATCTCCTTTTTCATGTCCAAGGACAGCTTTCCCCACAGGTGATTCATTGGAAATTTTATTCGAAGTGGGATCAGCTTCTGCTGTACCGACAATAGTGTACTCTTCCTCATCGCCAAACTCTTTATCTTTTAAGACAATTGTAGAGCCCAAGGAAACGACTTCACTTCCTGCTGAGTCATCAATAACCCTGGCATTACGCAACATTTTCTCGAGAGTTATGATTCTTCCTTCAATAAAGGCTTGCTCATTCTTAGCATCGTCATATTCCGAGTTCTCGCTAATATCTCCAAATTCAATAGCTTGTTTAATCCGTTCAGCTACTTCACGGCGCTTAACGGTTTTTAACATTTCTAATTCTTCCTCTAATTTTTTTAATCCTTCGAGTGTTAATATTACTTCCTTTTCAGCCATATAGATCCGCTCCCTTTTCTCATCCTACCTAGGCTTTTTATCCTAGTATATTTGATCTGGCTTTCAGTTGTTTTTCCATATTTTATATGCTGCCTCAATTACATTACTCGTATTATATGGTCACTTCAAAATAATGTCAAGGATTCTTCTATGTGCCCATAAAGGAATTATAATCTAATATTCTACCTAATAGGCTACGAGTATACATGGTTATGCAAAACTTTTAAAAATACATCCTTCATTTCTTGAGAATTTTTAGTTTGCATAATGTGATCTCGGATTTTAGCAGCGTTATGAACGCCCTTAATATACCAGACTGCATGCTTGCGCATTTCATTAAGACCTATACGTTCCCCTTTATAATTGAGAACTCGTTCAAGATGAGCTAGGGCCACTTCTATTTTTTCTTCCCAGGAGGTTTCCGGTAAGATTTCCCCTTCCTGCAAGAAATGCTCGATTTGGGGAATAAGCCAGGGGTTACCTAAGGCACCTCTACCTATCATTACCCCATCACAACCTGTCAGCTCTAAAGCTTCTTGGGCATCTTGGGGAGAAAAGATATCACCGTTAGCGATTACGGGGATATTCACTTCCTCCTTCACTTTCCTGATCAGTTCTCGGTTTGCTTTTCCTGCATAGAATTGTTCCCGAGTACGACCATGAACGGAAACCATTTGTACCCCTACCTCTTCCAATCTTTTGGCCAATTCAGGAGCTACTATTTTTTCAGCAGTCCAACCTAGACGCATTTTGACTGTAACTGGTACTTCTACATTTTTAACTACTGTCTCAGCGATTCGTTGGGCTAAGGGTAAATCTAGTAACAATGCTGATCCTTCACCGTTTTTTACTATTTTAGGTGTTGGGCAACCCATATTGATATCGACTACATCAGCACCTTTTTCTACTGCTAAAACTGCCGCTTTCGCCATAATCTCCGGATCGGAACCGAAAAGCTGGACTATTCTTGGTGAGGGTTCTCCAGATAGGTTAAGCATATCCAAGGTACGGGAATTTTGATAAGTAAGGGCTTTATCACTGATCATTTCTGTCCAAACTAAGTGCCCTCCTACGGAGCGCACAGTTTCTCGAAAAGCCTTATCTGTTACTCCGGCCATTGGAGCTAAAAAGACAGGATTTTTCCATTGAAATTTACCTAAACGCATCTTTCTTCTATCCACCTTATCAGGACTGACTAGTATTTTTTTCATAGATTAAAAGTAGACCTTCTAGGGTGAGGAAAAGATCTACTTCCTGGATTTCTTCCGAATCTTCCTTAATCAATTCTGCCAATCCCCCTGTGGCAATAACCTTTGTATCACTGCCTAGTTCTTTTTTCATGCGGCTGACGACCCTATCCACCTGTCCTGTAATGCCATAATAAATACCTGTCTGCATAGCCGCTACAGTATTTTTAGCAATGATATTTTTAGGTTTGACAATTTCCACTCGTGGTAATTTAGAAGCCCTTTGGAAAAGAGCCTCGGTAGAAATAGCAATTCCCGGAGCTATGGCTCCCCCCAAGTATTCTCCCCGCTTAGAGATTGCACAAAAAGTAGTAGCTGTACCAAAGTCTACGATGACTAATGGACCTCCATATTTATGATAGGCAGCAACAGCATTGACTATACGGTCGGCACCTACTTCCCTTGGATTATCATAAACGATAGGCATCCCGGTTTTCACTCCAGGTCCTACCACCAGAGGTTCTACATGAAAGTACTCCCGAACTAAAGCTTCTAAGGTTGGCATTATTGGCGGAACCACAGAAGACATCACAACTGCACGGATCTGAGATAATTTTAAACCATTTAACTCAAACAAATTCTTGATAATTACTGCATATTCATCGGCAGTGCGGGATTTATCTGTGGACATTCGCCAATGATAGATCAGTTTTTTTTCATCATATACACCGAGGACAATATTACTATTACCCACATCGAATACTAATATCATTGTTTTACTCCTTAATCTATTTATTAGACTAATTATTCTATGCTTCTTTTACTTTCTTGAAGATTGATTAGGACTATAATCTTTTTCAGAGCGTAAACTTACTTCTCCTGAAGAAAAATTCATCTCCTGCCCATCTATCTCTAAGATCAGTTCTCCATTCTCTCTAATACCCTTAAATATCCCCTTGAATATTTGATTAGCCCTCTGAATAATAACTTCTTCCCCAATCCCCAAAGCCAATCCAGTCCAGCGCCTAAGGAGGCCTTGACTATCCCCAGCTTCTAAGCTAGAGACTTCTTTTTCTAATTGGCGTAGAAGCTCTCTCGCTAATAGATTCAGATCTATATCTTTTTGTAAAATATCTTGCAAGGTAGTTGCTGGCAAATCCGGACTAAGAGCATTCCTTGGGAAATTGCCATTGATGCCGATCCCTAAAATCAAAGTATGTACTGTATTCCATTCTCCTACTACTTCACCCAAAATTCCCGCAATTTTCTTACCTTCTACTACTATGTCATTAGGCCATTTAATTCCGACAGGGATGTCATAAAGTTGCCGTAAAGTTTCCCCTAAAGCCACCCCCGTACTTAAGGTAAGCTTGGCCACCTCTCCTAGATTAAGGCTGGGCTTTAATATAACACTTAGCCATAATCCGCCTAAGGGGGACTCCCAGCTTCGCTGCATCCTTCCGTGACCCTGGGTTTGCTTTTTAGCAATAACTACTGTGCCATGGCTTGCACCTTGACGCACTAGATCTTTACAATATTCATTAGTTGAAGGTAATTCCTCAAACAGGTAGAGTTCCTTACATAGGGTATTAGTCCTTAATTCTTTTTTTAAAGCCCATTGATCCAAAAAGCAAGGAGTAGACAATAAGCGATAGCCTTTTTTTGTCTGCCCCTCGATCACATATCCTGCATCTTTGAGATTTTTAATTTGTTTCCAAACAGCCGCTCGGGTAATCTCTAAAGTCTCGCTAATACTTTCACCGGAGATAAACTCCCCTTGGCTAGAACTTAATATATCCAGTATCTTATTACGCACTTAACCTTCCTTCTTCCAACGTTTCAGAGTTGTTTCCTTAATTTCCCCAAGATCCAGGGAAAAATCCAAGGCTTTTACGGAATGAGTAATAGCACCTACGGAAATCACATCTACTCCTGTTTGAGCAATCTCCTTTACAGCACCTTTCTTGATCCCACCGGAGGCTTCTAGGATAGCCTTTCCATTCACCATTTTCACCGCCTGACTCATTTCTTCTAAGTCCATATTATCTAGCATGATCACATCTGCTCCCGCTTCCAGGGCTTCCTTAACTTGCTCAAGGCTCTCACACTCTACTTCGATCTTTACCATATGGCCAATATTTTTTCTAGCTGCCTCTACAGCAGCTTTAATTCCACCAGCAGCGGCAATGTGATTATCTTTAAGCATCACTCCATCATAAAGACCAAAGCGGTGGTTTTGACCCCCTCCCATCCGAACAGCATACTTTTGTAACATCCGCAAACCAGGTAGGGTTTTACGAGTATCGGTAATTTTAGTGGGTAGACCTTCACATTCACGAACTAATTGATTAGTTGCTGTGGCTACCCCAGAAAGATGCTGGAGAAAGTTTAAAGCTACTCTTTCTCCTTTCAGAATGGAATTTATCCTTCCCTTAATTTTCATCACAACTTGTCCACGCTCCACAGGTTCTCCATCCTGGTACAAAAGGGCTATTTCTAGTTCTGGATCTATGGTTAAAAAGACTTCCTTGGTAATTTCTAAGCCACAAACAATTCCCTCTTCTTTAGCATAGATTTTGGCTTGGGTTTTTGAGCTTGCTGGGAAAATAGAGGAGCTAAGATACCCTGTCCCCA
>JAAZLD010000136.1 GCA_012799495.1 Desulfitobacterium sp.
AAAAAAGCGATTGTTTGTAGATATTTTTTCCCAAAACGGAGGGAATCAGGCTCTTGAATAAATAATCTAAGGGCGGGTTCCGCCAGGAAAAAAATAAGTGTGGCTATAGAGAACATGATCAATAGATTATAGATTAAGCCATACTTAGCAATTTTAAAAACTCTTTCCCATCTTTTTACACCGATATTTTGACCTGCCATACTATTAACGGCAGTTCCCAGTGCCTGGGCCGGTAACATTATAAGACTATCTAAACGTTGAGCTGCACTAAATCCTGATACTACATGGGGACCGAAAGAGTTTACGACACTCATAATGGCCGCTATACCGGCAGAAATCACAGACATTTGGAGACCCGCCGGAACTCCTAATTTCAAGATTAGGAAAACTTCTTCATTTGCAGGAATAAAAGGTACTGAAAAAGGAGCTAATTTTCCTTTAAGGACAATGTACAATCCTGCTACAAATGCTAGCCCCTGGGAGATTATGGTCGCTATAGCTGCACCATTCACTCCTAAATTAAATCCAGCGATAAACAAGGGATCTAGAAAAGTATTTAATATAACTGCTGCTAGTACAATTTTTAGGGGAGTTTTGCTGTCTCCGAGGGCTCGCAAAACTGTGCCGATAAAGTTATAACCTATTAAAAAGACTATTCCTAGGCTATTGATTTGTAAATAGGTTTTTGCTTCATATAGCATCGAGCTAGGGGTATTAAGGAGCTTTAAAATCATTTCTGCACAGAAAAACCCTAATAAGCCCACTATTAAGGATAGACATACCAATAAAACCACGAAAGCATTCAAATATCTACTTAACCCTACATCATCTTTCTTACCCTTTTGCTGGGAAAGAATGGTCAAGGTAGCATTGTTAATACCTATTATAAAAGATAATGCGACAAAGATTACGGTACTAGCTACTGCAACAGAACCTAAAGCATTTGCCCCTATTAAATTTCCCACCCATAAACTATCTATAAACTGGTAAGATACCTGGAGCAGGTTGGTGAGCATGATTGGTACAGAAAAAGAAACCATCTGCCTCCATATATTTCCCTCTGTAAAGTCATAATTTTGTTTCATATAAGTAAAACACCCCATAGCAAAATGTTGACACTAATGTTCATTGTAGCATGTTAATTAGTTATCTTAGGTTATATGTATCCAATTAGAAGTAAATACTAAACAATTTTTGAAAAACTACAGGAAGCCGAAAATCTTAGCTTTTTATATCCCAGTATTTTGGAAGTGAATTAGATAAGGACAACCGTATGGTTGTCCTTATCTAATGTAACTTAAATATATATAGTTATAATATGGTCTTATTCTGTGCTTTATAAATTTGAGCGAAAATGAGCCATTGCTTCCTTGACCTCTTCTAATGCTTCAGGCTTCACCAATTCATAATATTTTGGCATTATTTCCTGAAAATATGCCTTATCGAATGTCCCGGCAGCTTGCCTTGCAAAACCCTCCTCCAAGAGTGTTTTAGCTTCTACCTTCTTTTCGTCCTTTACTCGTTCAATAAAGAAGTTGTAAAACATCTGTTGTCCCTGGTTCATAAATCAACATTCCCTTCTCTAATTGCCTATGGATATTATTCCGCCCATAAAAGATATAATTCCTTTACCCTACTATGAAGTATTCTCTCGGATTTGTTGTAATCTGATTACTGTGAGAGGAAGTCTATGTTAAAGACTGGCTCTCCGCTAAAGTCTCGCCTTATATCAGGGTTGGGAATCAGGCTAGACTGAAATAATCTCCCCATCCTGAGGGAGATAGACATTAGGGAATTCTTTGGCAAATATATAGGGGTTTTCTGTATGAATAGGGACAACTTTTCGGGGCTTGATTTTGTCAATCATTTTTCCTAAGGATTCTCTACTAATATGGCCGCTGGTATGGAGAGCAATAATCTTCATAACCATTTGTTTAGCATAATCTAAGATTTCCTGAACTCTTATTTCCCCTTTGTACCCACTCCACAGGGAATAAATAAAGCCCGCCCCATGCAGATTCTTAATATGTTGTAGATCCGAAAGCATACTATCTCGAACGAGCATACAGTAATCCTTACGTTTAGTCAGCTCTTCCCTAGTTATCTTGTACTGACTGAATCTTCTCATTAGGTATTCCCCACCGGGCTCTTTGAACATCTTTTTGGTGAGATAATAAGGATAAAATACTCTTACATCCTTAAATATGCCAGGCTGTGGAATGGTATTATTCAGCCCTGCAACAATATTGGCGGTGAATATATCCATTACGAAAATTCTTCCGCTGC
Organism: Desulfitobacterium sp.; assembly: GCA_012799495.1. Lineage (GTDB taxonomy): Bacteria > Bacillota > Desulfitobacteriia > Desulfitobacteriales > Desulfitobacteriaceae > Desulfitobacterium. The sequence continues at coordinate 2,287 of JAAZLD010000136.1, forward strand.
GTTTTGCTGCTCTATACATTCCTACAAGTCGGTCAATATTGGTTGAAGACTGAAGGACAAAGACAGGCCCTCCTTGGGATTTCATAAAGGTATAGGCCTCATTTTCGATAGTTTCTTCAGTGGCGACTTTTTCCGCTCCTCTGGTCATCATAGTTCCTTCAATAAGCAATAAGTCCATGCCTTCCGGTAGTTTATCAATAAAATAATCTGTGGCCTTTTTCTTGCGACCATGATCCCGAAAATCCCCGGTATAAACAAGAGTCTTTTTACCCTGCCTGATCAAAAAAGCATAGGAGTCAAAACCAGAGTGATCTACTAAATAAGGGGTTATGTTTAAGTCTCCGATGACAAACTCCTTCCCACTCTGTAAGTAAGAAGTAGGATTGGGAATTATGTTTTTACCGGTAAATTTTCCAGTCATATGATAAATATGCAATGCTTTCTCCCCGATAAATACCGGGATATCCGGATAAATATCCTGTATCAAACCAATATGATCTCCATGACCATGGGAAATTATGAGGGCATCAATGGGCTTGGCTTCTCGTCCGGGTTGGTTTTCATTTATTCCCGATTCAGTTTGTCCTCTACCAAATTCCCTTTCTTTTCCTTGAGATCTATTTTCTCCTCTTCCGGTATTCTTTTCCCCTATTGGTGGAAGCTCCGCTCCAATATCTAAGATAATCCTTGCTTTATCAGTGAAAACCTCCAGACAGCTACCGCCAATCTGCCGGCTTCCTCGATGAATAATAACATTCATTCTTCCTTCCTCCTCTTCCCTCACATAGGCGCTGTCTCAGCCCCTCTTTCCGTCATATATGACCAATATCCACTTTCCATCATAACGGTCCATCATAGCTTTTTTTCATAAGATAGAGGCTATCTTATCTCCTCAACAAAAGCCTTAACCTGTTCATAATCATATTTGAGAAACTTATATTCGATTAAAGGGCTATTGTAATTCAAGCATTTCTCTAGCTTAAGGATGTTCTCCTCAATCCGTGCATGATACTGGGGTGCTAAGAAATAGGCTTTTATTTTGGGTATCCCTTTCTTGGCGGCAGATAAAAGCTTATCATAACCCCTATGATTTGTTGTCCTTAGGTTGCATTTTTTCTCTAGAAAGATATCCCGGCAGTATTGGGCATAAAAATATAACTCGGAAATGATTCCAACTGACTTATTCTCCACATCTTCCCCATGGTTTCCCGCCACCTTAAGTTCAAAAAGGCATAACTCATTGTCTTCACTTATTCCCCACATATCAAAAAAGCCTGTGGGAAATATCCGATTAGGCTCCGTTATATCCTTTTGGAGATTGCCTTTAAATAATCCGTTGGGGAGCTGATTGTAGAGGTTTTGTAAATATATATTATCTTCTTCTCTTAAGATCTTCATTAAGAGTTCCCGGGCTCCTTCATGGCGTACAAAAGCGTTTTCGAAAAAATGCTCGGATTTACTTTTTGATTTGCTAAGCTGAGCTTCTCGGGTAGGCCTGTTATTGATAAGGAGATTTTGTTCTTTCAGCTGCAGAAACTCTGTCTTGAATTTCTCCACCATAGGATAATTGGCATCCTCTATAGAAAACCAAGGCATTTGTTCTGCGAACTTCCATACCCGATATAAAAATCTCATATAATCGTAATCAAGTTTTTCCGCGGGTAAATTAACTAGAGACCAGTTAAAATTAACAGATTCAAAGCTAAGAACTATCTCACAATTTAATTTGGTATGAAAAATAAGTGACCAGCCTTCAAAGGCCACCTTATCATCCTGCATGTTACAGTGGGGATAGTTGATATGGATTTTCATTTTCTTGACGTCATTATGCAGATTCTTGTAGTCATTATTTACAAACAAGTTGATTCCAGATGGGATATCAACTTGTTCAAAGGTCCTGCCAGGGACCGGCTGCCACTCTTTTTTGCTCATAAGTTTTGTCTCCTTTATTTAACTTTGTTATGTCCCATTTTGATATGTCATATTATGTAACCAACTTGATATGCTATATCACGATATTTCTACTTTTTCTCATCTAGTGGATGTGAATATTTTACCATAAATACATTCTCGTAAGGCTCAATTATCAACTGCATCCCAAAAAAGCAAAAAGGACAAGTCCAATAGCTCTGGAAAAAGAGCCATTAACTTGTCCGTGACAGAATTCCTCTTTTCAATTTAAGACATATGTGCCAGGGGGACAGGTTAAGTGGCACGCTTGTGCAAGCGTGCCACTTAACCTGTCCCCCTGGCATACCCTGGCTCAACCGATTTATCTTGTAGGTATTCTTGATTCACAGGGTACATTTATCTGGCATTTTCCACAACCATACCTGGGCTTAAAGATTTCAGCTGTTTGCTCTAAAAATTTAGAACATATGGCATGATCTTTCCCATTTTCAATGGATATTGCACCAGATGGGCAATTCTTTACACATTTACCGCAATCAGAACAGTATTCATATATATCTTTGTATGTTCTTTGATCAGGTGAAAGTTCTAAATCTGTGATGATACTACCAAATCTTCCGGCTGTGCCCCTTTGGGTTATTAGTCCTTTAGAGAGACCGAATGTTCCAAGACCACATATGAATGCAGCATGTCGTTCAGACCAATTACTGGTAAACTTTGTTTCTCCATTGGGGCTGTCTGTGTTTGACCAAAATCGCTCATCTGAACTTGGTACTACAGCCTTATATCCTGCCTTTAGTAATTCGGATTTTAACTTATTACATAATTTAATTAGGAAAGCTTGACCTTCGATACGTGCATGAAGCCATTCTGCGGAAGGCCATGACATGTCCTTTTTATTACCGTTTTTAACTTCTTCATTAAAGGGCAAGAAAAATGATATAACTGTTTTCCCTTCTGGCAGCCATTCCTTTGGATGTAAAAAGTGTTCCCCTATAATGGACGGCTGTTTTAATTGTTCAAAGTACTCGTCATCTGCAGATCCAAAAGCGAAAATCGGAGCATCATAAATTCTCATTCCTACAACATTATCAGAAATAGCTATTTCCTTGGATATGTAATTATCCTGTGAATGCTCAATAAAGTCTTCTGCGATCTTTATCAAAGTTTGTTTGTCCACCTTCATTCCCCCATTTTATTTGTACTATTTTATTCGTACTACCCCTTAAGTCCTTTAAGCACTAGTTATAATAAATTAGCACATTTTTTCTCTACTTAATAGTAGGATAACATACACTATGTATCATCATTACAATATTTCGTGATAGAAGCAACAGCTTTTATTGTGTGAAAAGAGAATAAAACCTTGGTTACAAGGCTTTTTACGCCCTAGTTATACCAAGGTTTTTAATCTTTCTTCGTTTAGTTTTTGTTGTTGATAGCGGCCTGTGCGGCAGCTAAACGAGCGATGGGAACTCTAAATGGTGAACAGGAAACATAGTTTAGGTTGATTTGATGGCAGAATTCGATGGAAGAAGGTTCTCCACCGTGCTCGCCACAGATTCCTAATTTCAAGTCCGGATTGGTGGAACGTCCTAGCTCTACAGCTATTTTCATAAGTTTTCCTACCCCATTTCTGTCTAAGACAGCGAAAGGATTATGCTCGAGGATATTTTTATCCTGATAAATGGGGAGGAACTTCCCTTCTGCATCATCCCGGGAGAAGCCTAAGGTGGTCTGAGTTAGGTCATTTGTTCCGAAGGAGAAAAAGTCTGCTGCACTAGCTACTTCGTCAGCAGTAAGAGCTGCCCGAGGAACTTCGATCATGGTTCCAATCTTGTAAGGTATGGCTACTCCTTGTTCTTCAATAACTTCTTGAGCAATATCTTCAGTTATTTTCCGTAAGTCAGATAATTCTTTAACATGGATAACTAGCGGAATCATAACTTCAGGGTAAACTTCATAGCCTTCTTTGACTAATCTAGCAGCGGCTAGGAAGATGGCTCTTGCTTGCATAGCATAAATTTCTGGGAAGGTAATACCTAAACGGCAACCTCTGTGACCCAGCATGGGGTTCAGCTCTGATAAAGAACGTACTGCTCTTAAGAACTCTTCTTTTTCTCGTATTTCCTCTTCATTTCCACCTTGCATTTTGAGTTTGGTTATTTCTACTGCCAAGTCCTCAGAATTAGGTAAGAATTCATGAAGTGGAGGATCTAAAAGACGAATAGTTACAGGAAGTCCTGTCATAGCTTTGAGGATACCGTAGAAGTCCTCTTCCTGCATAGGAAGCAACTTCGCTAAAGCATCTTCCCTTTCTATGGGGCTTTGAGCCAAAATCATATCTTGAACAATAGGGATGCGAGCAGGATCCATAAACATATGCTCTGTCCGGCATAAACCAATTCCTTGGGCGCCGAATTCTCTTGCCTTTGAAGCATCCCTAGGATTGTCTGCATTAGCCAAAACACCAAGGGAACGGATCTCGTCTGCCCAGCTGAGTAATTCTCTGAATTCCGGGCTTAATTCTGGGTCGATCATGGGCACTTCCCCTTTGATTACCCGTCCAGTAGCCCCATCGATGGAGAAAAGATCTCCTACCCGGTAAGTTACTCCAGAGATGGTGACTGTTTTATTAGAATAATCAATCCTTAATGCCTCACAACCGCAAACACAAGGTTTCCCCATATGGCGAGCCACCACAGCGGCATGGCTGGTCATACCTCCGCGGCTGGTTAAGATCCCTTGGGCTGCTATAATACCATGAATATCATCCGGTGTGGTCTCCATGCGAACAAGAATAATCTTTTCTCCTGAATTACCCAGACTTGCTGCCTCATCAGCATCAAAGATAATCTTACCTGAGGCTGCTCCTGGAGAGGCAGGGAGACCTTTTGCTAAAACTTCAAGCTCTGCTTCGTCATCCATCCGACGGTGGAGTAATTGATCAAGCTGGCCGGGCTCAATCCGTGAAATAGCCTCTTCTTTGGAAATTACCCCTTCTCTACACAGCTCTACAGCTACCCGGATGGCTGCAGGTGCTGTCCGTTTACCATTACGAGTTTGCAAAATATAAAGGCGACCTTTTTCAATAGTAAATTCAATATCTTGCATATCCCGGTAATGTGATTCTAACCGGTTAGAAATATCTACAAATTGGTCATAGATATCCTTATTTTCCTCTTCTAAAGTCTTTATAGGTTGAGGTGTACGGATACCTGCTACCACATCTTCCCCTTGGGCATTCATAAGATATTCTCCATAAAGAGCTTTTTCACCGGTAGATGGGTTGCGGGTAAAGGCCACACCTGTTCCTGAGTCATTACCCATATTACCAAAGACCATAGATTGGACATTAACAGCTGTCCCGATTTCATCAGGTATATTATTGATTTTCCGGTAAATAATTGCCCGATCATTATTCCAGGAACGGAAAACCGCTAAGATAGCCTCTTCTAATTGTTTTAGAGGGTCTTGAGGAAATGGCTTACCAGTGCGACGCTGTATAAGAGTTTTATATTCTTCTACTATATTTTTCAAACTTTCAGGAGTAAGCTCAGAGTCGAAATTTACCCCTTGCTTTTCTTTAGCATTCTCTAGGATATTTTCAAATTCATGGTGCTCAACTTCCATCACCACATCTCCAAACATTTGGATGAAACGACGATAGCTATCATAGGCAAAACGTTCGTTTTGGGTAGAATGAGCTAGTCCTTCAACTGTCTCATCATTTAGGCCTAAATTAAGAATGGTGTCCATCATTCCAGGCATGGAGAACTTTGCTCCAGAACGTACAGATACCAAAAGGGGATTGTTTTTGTCACCGAATTTTTTCCCTGTTGCTTGTTCAACATCTCCTAAAGCAGGATCCATTTGCTCCCAGAGACCTTCTGGGAAAACCTGGCCTTTAGCATAATATTCATTACATGCTTCCGTTGTAATGGTAAATCCAGGAGGTACTGGCAACCCAATGTTAGTCATTTCCGCTAAGTTAGCACCTTTTCCCCCTAGAAGATCTTTCATATTAGCCTGACCTTCCTGAAATAAGTACACAAATTTCTTAGACATTTTGCTCCCCCTTGTAAATAATTTCTAAAATTCTCGAAGCTGTTTCTTCAATTGCTTTACCAGTTGCATCAATAATCGGGCAACCTATCTTTCTCATGATTCCTCGAGCATATTCTAATTCGTTAACAATTCGCTAGTAATTGGCATAGTCAGCTGTAGATCCTAAGCCTAGTGTTTTTAGCCTCTCAGTTCGAATCTGATTTAATAAGTCAGGCTTTAAGGTGAGTCCAATTATTTTCCTAGGTGATATTCTAAAAAGCTCTTGGGGAGGTGAGACTTCTGGAACCAATGGGATATTGGCGGCTTTAATTCCTTTATGGGCTAAATACATACTTAAGGGGGTCTTAGAAGTTCGAGAAACTCCAATTAAAACAAGATCCGCCAAAAGTACTCCCCGTGGATCTTTGCCATCATCATATTTTACGGCAAATTCAACAGCTTCAATCTTTTTAAAATATTGTTCATCTAAAAGGTGAGTCTTATTCGGAGTATAACTAGGTGTGAGGCCTGTTTTTTCTGCAAGAAGATTGATTAAAGGTCCTAGGATATCAACAGTGCTTAATCCTAGTTCTTTGGCCTTTTCTTCAATGAAAATGCGTAATTTTTTAATTACGAGAGTATAAGCAACGATAGCTTGATCTTCTGCAGCTTCTTCAAGGATTTCCTCAATATGATTTTCATCTTGTATATAGGGTATTTTCCGGATTTTTGTCCGCACACCATTAAACTGGGCAGCAGCTGCTCGGCTAACATATTCAGCTGTTTCTCCCAAAGCATCAGATAGTATATATATGACAGTCCGATCTTTAGACACGTTGCACCTCCAGATATCAGTCTTCCAAGGACCCTATTTGAACAAAAATTTTTGCCACATTGGTCTTGGTAAATCGCCCTACCACTTCATATCTTTCTTCCCCTTTTTCATCAATAAATGCCTCTACTACTGGGAGAGAATCGATTTGATGGGTAGTTAGTTTGCGGGCTGCATCAAGTACTGGTTCATCATCTGTAGTCATTATAATATTAGGCATACGAGTCATAATTACACTAACTGGTACTTGCTGTAAGTCTGTTTGCCCTAAAGCAGCTTTTAATAAATCTTTACGGGAAATCATCCCTTTCAAAGCTTGGCCTTCCCCTACTACAGCTAGGCTGCCCACATTTTCAGTAAACATTGTAACTATTGCATCATAGATACTTATGTTTTCCCGGATGGAAGCAGATAAAGATTTAAAATCACCTACCCGAAGGCGGCGTAATTTTTCCATATGAGGATATTTTTTCTGAGATTCTTTATAAAAATATCCCACTCGAGGACGGGCTTCTAACACTCCTGCCATAGTTAAAATGGTCAGATCCGGTCGCAAGGTCGCTCTTGTTAGATCTAATTTAGCAGCGATCTGTTCTCCGGTAATAGGACTTGAGTTCTTAACTATTTCCACAATTTTCTCCTGGCGTTCCGATAATTCCAACCCTTTTTCACCTCGTTTACTTTGGGCTGTATTTTATTTATGCACCCAGACTCCTAAATGTGACATACTAATTGCAGCAATACAGGTAATTATTCCACACAATTGAGTTTTTTCCTCCTAAATAATATAGCCTATTAGGAATTTTTGTGCAAGGGTTTTCAATAGTGAATCAGCGACCCACGAGGGCAGGTTAAGTGGCACACATGGGCCACGGGGACAGGTTAAATGGCACAGCACAAGCTGTGTGCCATTTAACCTGTCCCCGTGGCGCGCCGTGGCGCGGCACTTACTTGCTACTCTAGGCAAGTAAGCTTAGTTCTCCAATGCAACCCAAGACAGTGACACATTCACTAAGAAGGGCTAGCCGGGCATTTTTCAATTCTTCATCATCTACCATAATCATTACTGCGTCGAAGAGTTCCTCAATGAGGGGAATAAGTTGGGAGGCTAATTCATAAGCCTCTAGGTATTTTCCTTCCTTAATCAGGTTGGTGTGATTCTCTTTCCTTTGAGCAAGAGCCTCCGCCAAAGCTTTTTCCTGAGGTTCCACTAGTACCTGGGGATTGAGTTTTGGAGATTCTGCCTTTTTGCTTAGATTTAGACAGCGTATATAAGCTTGAGAGTAGGGAATAAACTCTTCCTTTTTCCTTCTCTCAGCTAGTACCTGAGCTTTTTTCGCAATTCTAACGATTGAATCCCAACCTTGGGCCAAAACTGCATCTAAAGTGTCATAGGAATGTCCTTGTTCTTGGAGGACAAAGCGTACCCGCTGTTGGAAGAAGTCATGGAGTTGTCCTTGGATTTCTTCCAGGGGCAATAGATTGACTCCTTGTTTAACGAAGTTGGTATATGAGACATTAAAGAGATCGTCTAGAGAAATATCCCAACCTGTTTCCAAGATGATACCCACGATACCCTGGGCTTGCCGGCGTAAGGCATAAGGATCTTGGGAACCTGTAGGTTGGATTCCGACCCCAAAAGCTCCTACAATGGCATCTAGTTTATCTGCTATGCTCACAATCCGCCCTGTTAGAGATTTAGGCAACTCATCTCCGGCAAACCGGGGTTGATAATGTTCCATGATACCGGTACAGACTTCTGGTTTTTCTCCACTATTCCGGGCATAATCAGCTCCCATAATCCCTTGCAGTTCGGGAAAATCATAAACCATAAGGGTTACTAAGTCTGCCTTTGCTAAATATGCTGTACGAGCAACGTCTGCTTTTTCTTCTTTACTGATACCGAGAAGTTCCCCAATATATTGAGCTAGATTTTCCATCCGCTCCACACGGCATAGGACACTTCCTAGTTTCTCGTGGTAAGTGACTTTTTCTAGTTTTTCCACAAGAGCTGCTAATGGTGTTTTTTGGTCTTCCCGATAATAAAATGCTGCGTCTTCTAAACGAGCCTTCAAAACCTTTTCATTTCCAGCTTGAACTTTTTCTAAGGCATAGCTATCTCCGTTCCGGACAGTGATAAAGTAAGGAAGGAGTTTTCCTTCTTTGTCTCGCACAGGAAAATAGCGCTGATGTTCTTTCATGGGAGTGGTGATTACCGGCTCGGGAAGTTCCATGTATTCCTGGGCCACATTACCTAATAAGGCAGTAGGATATTCAACAATGTGAGTTACTTCTTCTAATAGTCCCTCGTCTGTTTCTACTTGACCCTTCACTCCGGCGGCCAATTCCCGAATTTGCTTGCGGATAATTTCTTTCCGCTCTTCCTGATCCACAATTACATAGGCATCCCCCATTGCCTTAATATACTGGGCGGGGCTCTCAATAGTCACTGTGCTTCCAAGGGTGCGGTGTCCCCGGGAAGTTTTCCCTGATTCTAAACCGATAAAGGTAAAGGGAACTACCTCATTGCCGTAAAGAGATACCAACCAGCGGATAGGACGAGCAAAGCGGAAGTCCAAATCCGCCCAACGCATTGGTTTGGGAAAATGCAAGCCATTGATCAAATCCTGGCAGAATTTCGGTAGAAGCTCAGCCGTAGGATGACCTAATTCTGCTTTGCGTGCATAAACATAGGGAACACCCTTAAAATCT
>JAAZLD010000018.1 GCA_012799495.1 Desulfitobacterium sp.
AAAAGATGTATAACTTACCCGATGCAGTAACCCTTGGTTCCTTGTTAAATTACCTAGAAGTAGACCTATTAGATGAAAGGACATCCCTATCCTTATATGAGAGCTTAACCCTTGAAGAGTTTCTCAACCTGCCTATCCAGAGGATTTCCTGGGGAGAGAAATCTCTCAGTTTAGCCTTAGGAGGTAAGAATTTATCCATCCAGATTCAAGATCACCTTTGCCAATTTCTAATCTATAAGGACAAAATCTATGATGAGGATCGAAGCGCCATTAAGATTAGGCTTAAACCAGAGTACTTAGAATCAACGGAACTCCTATGGCGAAAAATACAGGAATGGGCTGAGGGGGAGCAAGGACGGATATTTCCTCAAGTAGAAAAGTTCTCTCGGGAACTAGCAGAATTAGTTACCCATGGCTATGGACTGACCATTCTCGGTGAATTAAAAAAACTTTTAGGTGTGGATTTATTTCTTTTAGACAAACACTATAAAGTTTTGGCTTGGGAGGGGGGAGAAAAACTTCCTGTAACCCCTATTTCTATTGTGACCCCTAAGCTTTCCAATTTTCCCTCCCTAGAATTAAAAATGGAAACTCCCCTTTGTCCCGGTAAATGGAATGGGGATGAATATAAGGATATTCCCCTAAGCTGGTATCCCTTGGCGGGACACCAAGGAGTTTTAGGTTATTTAGGGATAACTTTATCTCCGGAAGATTTAGGTCAGGTAGAGAGGCTCTATCTGTATAAAACAGCAGTATTTCTTTATTGCGAATTGGCCAAAGTCCAATCTATTGAGGATACGGAGCGGCAGCATTATCGGGACTTTCTTTTTGACCTTTTGTACAATAACTTTGATTCTCTGGAAGTGATCCAAACTCGGGGGAAACTATGGGGAGTGGATTTAACAAAACCTCATCTAGTTGCTGTTGGAGAAATAGCAGGTCACTCTTCTGAAACTCCGCACCCCTTAAAATTTCAGGAAATCATGCATACAGTGGCCACTGTTTTGCGAAGTCAGCCGGAGACTATTTTCTTAGAACGAAATAACCAAATCGTTCTTCTTTATCCTTTAGAAAATATGCTTCCTTTAAGTCAATGGGAGGCAGCAACTAAGCAGTTACTTAACCCACTCTTACAAATTTCATCTACAGTAGATGGAGAAAAAGAACTATTATTCGGAGTAGGTAATCTTTATTCTTCACCGCGATTTATTCACCGGAGTTTCCAAGAAGCAAAATACGCTTTAGAATTAGGCCAGTTGTTTAGCCTTCGCAGACAAGTTACTTTATTTCAGGATTTAGGAGTTATGCGTCTTCTTCTAAAACTAGATCAACAAGAGTTAGAGGATTTTCGGGATGAACTTCTAGGACCTTTAATAAAATTTGATAAAGAAAACACCTTAAACTTAGAAGAGACATTATTAGCTTATTTTGCCGCTGACGGGGATTTAAATCGAGCAGGGGATCTACTTTTCCTTCATCCAAACACCTTGCGTTACCGTTTGAAGAAAGCAGCAGAAGTACTAGATCGAGATTTAGGAAGTTTAGAAACCCAAATCAATTTATATATAGCTTTAAAGATCGGGCGACTGATGGGACAGGGAGATAAATCTCCACCATTAGGTTGATCCGAAAGAGAAAGAGTCACTGACCTTGTAAAACCCTTGCACCATACTAGGTGCAAGGGTTTTGTCGATTATTACAAAGAATCCTTTTTATTTTCAGATAATTGTCTAAAAAGAAAAGTGTAAAGTAAAGGTGAAAGTGCAAGAGAAACAATTCACTTTCCTAAGGTTTATTACATTCCTCTATCCAAACTCTCTATTTGCCATAAGCTTATCCTCAAATATCCAATCCCAATATTCAAAATGAAAGGAGGTAAAAAGAGAGTTTAATAATTAAGAATGAGGATGGCTTAAGGAAAAGGAAAGGTTAAATAGTTTAAGTTTCCGAAGGAGGTTAACTATGAAGATTAGTCGTCGGCAATTTATCGGTGGCACAGCCGCTTTGACTGCTGGAGCAGGGCTATTTAGCGTTGGCCTGCTTCCAAAATCCAAGGAAGCTATGGCGGCAGACGAAAATAAAGGAGTACAGACCTTCCGCAATGTCTGTCCCCGCAACTGTTATGACTCCTGTGCTCAAATCTCTTATGTAGAAGATGGGGTTCTCAAGAAGGTAGAAGGAGATCCCAAAAGCACTTATACCAATGGTAAATTATGCGTCAAAGGATATACCTATACTCGGCGAGTGTATAGCCCTGATCGGATTAAATACCCTATGAAACAAGTTCCTCGTGGCTCTGGTAATTGGGAGCGGATTACCTGGGATGAAGCTATGAACACCATAGCTGAGAAAATTCTTGACCTAAAGGAACGCTATGGCTCCACCTTACCCATCTGTATGAATAAATACTCTGGTAACTTTGGTATTGTTCATTACGGCATTGAAGGAACCATGTCCAGTATCGGTTATACTACCCGTGCTATTGGAACTCCTTGCTGGCCTGCAGGAATTGACTCTCAAACCTATGACTTTGGGACTATTATCAACAATGATCCTGAAGATATGGCTAATGCCAATTATATAATCCTCTGGGGTTCAAACTGTGCCTGGACAGGTATCCACTCTATGCAATTTATTGAAAAGGCCCGGGAGCGGGGAGCTAAGATTGTAGTTATCGACCCTATCCTTACTTCCACAGCTTCAAAGGCAGATCTATATATCCAAATCAAAACTAGTACTGATGGAGCATTAGGTTTAGGCATGGCTCGCTATATCTTGGATAATGATCTTGTGGACTGGGATTATGTTAATGAGAATAGCATTGGCTTTGAAGAATGGGCAGAATACGTCCAGAAAAACATTACTTTAGATTGGGCCGCTGAAAAATCCGGCGTACCTAAAGATGTAATCATCCAATTAGCTCATGAATACGCAACTGCTAAACCTGCCTCTATCTGGGTTGGCTATGGTATGCAACGCCACACTAATGGGGGACAAAATGTCCGGATAATTGACTGCTTAGGCCTTATGACAGGTAATATCGGTAAATCCGGCGGCGGGATTAATTATGCTCAGCTAGAAACATGGGGCTTTAATTACCATGCTATGGTCATGAGTCCACCTGAAGGGTCCGTAGGAGTAAAAGATGCCGATGGAAATTACACCGATCGGGCTGTTAATATGAATAACTTTGCTGCTGATGTTCAAGCTTGTACTGATCCACCAGTAAAAATGCTCTGGATTGCTGCTCGTAACCCTGTAGCTCAAGACCCAGATACCAATGACATTATTAAGATGTTTAACTCTATGGAGTTAGTAGTAACTGTAGACTCCTTCTTTAATGATACAGTTGCATTATCTGATATAGTTTTACCTTGTACCACCCACTTTGAAGATTGGGATGTAATGGCATCTTATTGGCACCACTGGGTAGGTATTAACCAACGGGCAATTGAGCCTATGTACGAATGTAAGAACGACGCGGAGATTGCAATGGAACTATCTAAAGCTATGAATAAGCTAGAACCTGGTTCCTGTACTTACCCAACCTCTGGCGATCCAGAAGAGTGGGTAGCAAAGGAATTTAATGATGGAATCCATGAAATGCTGGGTATCTCTAGTTATAAAGAACTCTTTGATGGTCCTCGCAAGGCCAATATATCCACCGCTGCTTGGGCAGATGGAAAATTCCGCACTCCTTCAGGAAAATTTGAGGTTCATAGTGAACAGGCAGCAGCCAATGGCTTACCTGCAATCCCCATTTGGGTAGATGAGATGGAAACATCAGGAGAATACCCCATCCGTCTCCTTACACCTCACCCTCAACATGGTATCCATTCTCAATTCCAAAACCTAGATTGGATGATGGCTGCTAATCCTGAACCCTTGTTGGAAATCAATCCTAAGTTGGCAGCTCAACATGGAATATCTGATGGGGATATGGTAAGAGTCTATAATGACCTAGGAGAGATTACCGTTAAAGCTCGTCTTACAGAAACCA
>JAAZLD010000137.1 GCA_012799495.1 Desulfitobacterium sp.
CCTCTTTTCGGTTGATCCAGAGTGGTTGGTTTGAGCCAGGGGGAGCCAGGGGGACAGGTTAAATGGCACACTTTCGTGCCATTTAACCTGTCCCCCTGGCTCACTTTGTTATTCTTCAAAGGGTAAGATAACTTGTTGTTTCGTTTCTTGACATTTATAAATAGCGATGATAATCTCTAAGGCTTTGCGGCCTTCTTCTCCATTGATGGCTGGTTCTCGATCTTCCCGGATAGCTTGGATCATATCCTTGATGATTTCCCGGTGGCCAAAGCCATATACATCGGGAGGATCGCTTTCTTGGCTGGCAAAGATTTTTTGTTTTTCTTCTTCACAATCAGGAAATTCCCAAGTTTCAATCCGGTTAACGGCTATTCCGCCGATCATGACGGAACCAGTTTCCCCAAAGATATTTAGGGTTTCTTCGATATTTTTTGGGTAGATGGTAGAGGCGGCTTCGATAACCCCTAATGCTCCATTTTTAAACTTAAGGACTGCTACGCCTACGTCTTCCATCTCGATTTTTCTTAATGCTGTACGGGTATAGCCGAAGACGGATTCTACAGGACCAAGACACCATTGGAGGAGGTCGATATTATGGATGGATTGGTTCATAAGGACTCCTCCATCCTGCAGTTTGGTCCCACGCCAAGGAGCTTGAGCGTAGTATTCGTCATTCCGGTTCCAACGAATGGTAGCTTGGCCATGGGTGAGCTTACCAAAACGTCCTTCATCTAAGGCTTTCCGCAAAAGTTGGACTGATTTATTAAAGCGGTTTTGGTGAATGACCGCCAGCTTAACTCCCGCTTCCTTGCAAGTACGGATTAGTTCGTCAGCACTCTCAAGGGTCATGGCCATAGGCTTTTCCACCATGACATGTACTCCTTTTTTGGCTGCATAAATACCGATGGGAGCATGGAGATCTGATTCTGTGGCGATTGTTACCACATCTATCTTTTCTTTATCCAACATTTCCTCGTAAGAAATATAGGGCTTAGCTTTATATTTGTCGGCAAAGGCCTGGGCTTTTTCCGGAACTATATCACAGACTGCTACAAGTTCTGCTTCTTCCAAGGCTATGATAGATTCCGCATGTTTGGGAGCGATCCGGCCACAGCCGATTATGGCAAAACGCAGTTTCTGATTTTTTTCCATCTCTTCACTCCATTCTCTAAATTTGTGGAGCCATGGGGACAGGTGATTTGGCTCGGTGTGCCATTTGACCTGTCCCCGTGGCACACCCGTGGTGCGTTAGATTTTGGTGATTTTGTGGCGGTTGTGTTCGACTTCTCGGGTGGCGTTACGGGTGTCGACGATGAGGTTGGCTTTTTCGGCTACGTAGTTGTAATCTACATCGCTGTGATCGGTGAGGATTAGGACGCAGTCAGCTTCTGCTAAGACCTCATCAGTAAGGTCCACACTTTCCATTGCAACGGTACATCCTCCGTAGGCTTCCACAACAGGGATATGGGGATCGTGGTAAGTAATATTAGCCCCTTGCTGTCGGAGTAATTCTATGATTTTTAGTGCTGGGGATTCCCGAGCATCATCGATGTCTTTTTTATAAGCAACTCCTAAGCAGAGAATCTTCGAGTCTTTGACACTTTTGTTTTCACTATTTAAAGCTTGGATCACTTTGTCGATTACATAGTAGGATACTTCTACATTGATTTCCCCTGCTAGCTCGATAAAGCGAGTATGGAAATCGTATTCCCGGGCTTTCCAGGTTAGGTAAAAGGGATCGATAGGGATGCAATGCCCTCCCACTCCAGGTCCTGGCCAGAAGGTTTGGATACCAAAGGGCTTGGTACCAGCAGCTTCGACGATTTCCCAAATATCTAGACCCATGCGATCACAAAGGAGCATAAGCTCGTTAACCAAGGCAATATTCACTGCCCGGTAGGTGTTCTCAAAGACTTTGGTCAATTCTGCTGCCGCAGGGCTGGAAACGGGAACTACATTGACGATTGTTTGGTCATAGAAGGTATAGGCCACCTCTAGACAAACAGGAGTAACCCCTCCCACTACTTTGGAGGTGTTATTAGTGGTAAAGCGTTTGTTACCGGGGTCTACCCGCTCCGGTGAAAAAGCTAAGAAAAAGTCTTTTCCTACTTCCAAGCCACTCTTTTCTAAGGTTGGCAAAATAACTTCCTGAGTAGTACCAGGGTAAGTAGTACTTTCTAAAGTAACTAGTTGTCCTGGCTTAAGATATTTGGCAATTTCCTCAGAAGAACTTTGGATATAAGAGATATCAGGATCTCTGGTAGCAGTTAAAGGTGTAGGAACACAGATAACAATAATATCGCATTCTGTAATTCTTGCATATTCAGTGGTGGCAGTCATAACTCCTTTTTCCACTAGTTCTTGGAGTTCTTCATCTTTCACATCACCGATATAGTTTTCTCCAGCATTGACTTGTGCTACTCGGGCTGGGTTTATATCAAAACCAATGACGGAAAAGCCCACTTTGCCTTTTTCTACAGCTAAGGGGAGTCCTACATAACCTAGTCCGATAACGCCGACAGTTGCTTGGCGTTTTTCAATCTTTTCTTTTAATTGAAAGGCCAAAGTATCTTCACTTGTTATAACTTTTTTCAAACGCAACATGAATTTTCCCCCTTATTGATTGGCCACTGCCTTACCGCCCTCTTTCTTAAAGGTTGGTACTAGGCCTTGAAGTTGGGCGACTATTTCTTCTCTTGTTAGATAGGAGCCTCTCTCCCTTATTAGGTGGATAAACTCCTCTAATTGGGTAACATGGAGATCATTTGGTTTGGCTACAAAAATCCGTTTGTGCTTAGTAGCTGAGGTTCCTTCTTCAGCAGTGAGAAGTTCCTCATAGAGTTTTTCTCCAGCACGGATGCCGGTAAATTTGATTCTTATATCTACATCAGGCTCAAAGCCGGAAAGGCGAATGAGATCCCGAGCAAGATCCAGGATTTTAACAGGTTGGCCCATATCCAGAATGAAGATTTCTCCTCCCTGGGCCATAGCTCCAGCTTGGATAACCAACTGGGATGCTTCAGGAATGGTCATAAAATAGCGAACCATATCCGGGTGAGTAACGGTGACTGGTCCTCCTTTAGCTATTTGCCGCTTGAAGGTGGGGATTACGCTCCCCCGGCTCCCCAGGACATTCCCAAAACGAACAGCCACAAATTTGGTGTTAGAGTACTTGTCCATACTTTGAATAATCATTTCCGCTACTCGCTTAGATGCCCCCATGATGCTGGTGGGGTTTACTGCTTTATCAGTAGAAATAAGGACAAAGGTCTTAACTTGTGCTTCATCTGCTGCCTGAGCTAGATTATGTGTGCCCATAACATTGTTTTTTATAGCTTCTTCAGGATTTTTTTCCATAAGAGGTACATGTTTATGGGCGGCAGCATGGAAAACAACTCCTGGTTTATAGCGCTTAAAGACTATTTGGACCTTATCCCGGTCCTTAATATCCATAATCTCAGTATGAATCTCCAGTCTGGGGTATTCTGCCCGGAGCTCTTGCTCTATATCAAAGACACTGTTTTCCCCATGACCGACGATTACTAGTTTGCTAGGGTTAAAGGGTATCACCTGGCGGCAGATTTC
>JAAZLD010000138.1 GCA_012799495.1 Desulfitobacterium sp.
CTCAAAGATTATATTTGATTAGATAAGGCAAGCCCTCAGTCACAGTATTTGGACTGAGGGCTGCTTTTATCTTTATTAACATCTTTAGAATCTGATAACTATGAAATATGAGGTAAGGGTCGTTTGGATGTTTTACTTATAGGGTGTGCCATTTGACCTGTCCCCATGGCACACCCATGGCACAAGCGTGCCATTTGACCTGTCCCCGTGGCTCACTTAGAGGGCTGCTTTGAGTTGGTTTAGGGCTTTGACTAAGGTGGAGCGATGGCAGGCGAAGTTGAAGCGGGCAAAGCCTGCACCTTCTTTTCCAAACCAGCGTCCTAGATCTACTGCTACTTTTGCTTTTTCGATGATAAGGGAGTCTATTTCGTCTGGGGTAAGGCCTGTGCCCCTAAAATCGAACCAGACTAGATAAGTTCCTTGGGGCTTAATAATGCGAACTCCTGGAAGGTGCTTGTCCACAAAATCTATGGCATAAGCAATGTTCCCAGAAATATATTCTAAAAATCCTTCTAAGTATTCTTCCCCATGATTATAGGCAGCTTCCAAGGCTGTTGTGGCAAAGTAATTCAGTTCAGTCATCCGGTTAATTCTCAGACGCTTTTGGTATTCAAGGCGTAGTTTTTCGTTAGGTATAACCATAGCTGAGGCTTGGAGGCCTGCTAGGTTAAAGGTTTTGCTGGGGGAATAAGATGTTATAGTAATATCCCGGATTTCCTTATTTAATAATCCCATAGGGATATGCTTATAACCAGGAAGGATTAAATCCCCGTGGATCTCATCAGCAAAGATCAGGACATTATACTTAAGGCAAAGTTCTCCGATCTTACGCAAATCTTTTTCTTCCCAGACCCTGCCCACAGGATTATGAGGATTACAAAGGATGAATATTTTTACTTGGGAGTCTTTTAGTTTTTCTTCTAAATCAGCAAAGTCTATTTCATATTGGCCTTCCTCTTCATTTAAGCGAAGAGGGTTTTCTATTACTTTCCGGTTATTATTAGTGATTGTATCTTTGAATGGGTAGTAGACTGGAGGCTGGATGACTATTCCATCTTCCTCTTTAGTCAAAGCTTGGATGGCACAGGTGATAGCAGGGACTACCCCTCCTGTAGGCACAATCCACTCCGGTAATAACTTCCACCCATGGCGTTTTTCGACCCAGTTGATCACTGCTTCATCAAAAGATTTTGTTTTCGCTCGGGAATAACCGTATATCCCATATTGAGCCTTAGCTACTAGAGCTTCGATAACTTCCTTTGGTGCCCGAAAATCTGTATCAGCAACCCACATAGGTATACAGTCTTGGGCATCCATTCCTGGAAATTGTTCAGCATAGTGATCCCATTTGGCACAATTTGTACCAGTTCGGTCAATATATTCATCAAAATTATAACTCATATCTCTATACCCCTTTTATCCTTAGATATCTCTCTGTTATATCTGTTATATCTGTTATGTCTTTATATACTTTTACTATCTACTATATCCTTTATATACTTTCCCAACCTGCTATATCCTATTATTTCTACCGAATAAGTTTGTTAGTTGTAGTTTAACCGTTTTTACTCTTTATTCCAAGGGGTTTCTAAGAAATTTAATAGCTGTATAACTAAGAATAGCTGCCCCAAGAGGGAGGGCTTTTTCATCTAAGTCAAATTTAGGGTGGTGGA
>JAAZLD010000139.1 GCA_012799495.1 Desulfitobacterium sp.
AAGATGATGATATCTATATCATAGTAAAGAATGATGTTGTAGAAGGCGAAGTTGACAGAGTAAGATCAGATAAAATTAGAGTTGATGGTAAAGAATATAAAGCTGGAAGCTATGCCTTCATAACTCTAGACAAGGGCGACAAATATGATATGTGGCGCCAGGAAAAGGTTGAGGATTTCATAGATGAAGAGGCAAAAATAATTCTAGATTTACGTGAACAGGTACTACTTGTAACAGGTGATGCAGAAGCAAAAAGTGGGGACCTGTATGGTATCGTAACATATGCTAAAGATGGCAGAAGTGTTATGTTAACCATATTTAATGAAGACGGTAAGGAAGTAGAATATGAAGTTGATAAAAAACTAACATATGAGGATATTTTGAGTAAAGATAAGGTTGCATTTAACGATAGTGATTATGCTGTTATCAAATTTAGACTGAATTCAGATGGGAAAATAGAAAAAGATGATTTCACAATAATAGCTAATGATTATGAAGCAGGAAAAGATGATGTGTATGCAGGACAGCTAAAAAAGGATTCTGACAAAAAATTCTTTACTCTAGGGGATAGCAGTGATAAGTATTACATTACAGAAGATACAGTAGTAATGAAGGCTCTAGATGGTGATAATTTAGATCCGGTAATAATTAGTACAGACAAATTAATTTCTAACAACGTGGTTAAGGGCGATAAATCTAAAGCGATAGTATTTGTTGGAGAAGGTAGAGACGCTGCTTTTGTCGTGTTCCTACATAAAAACTTCGAAGGAACGGATGATGATAATTTGTATGGTGTAGTTGTAGATGGTCCTTGGAAGGAAGGCAAAAACTATTATGCTAAGGTTAATGTATTTGGCAAAGGTGAAGATGACTATAAAGTTAAGGAATCAGACAGAGATAATTTTAAAAATGGTAAGGTTGTAAAATTCGATATAAATAATAAAAATGAGGCAGTGTTCAGAGACTCCGTAGTAGATGTTACAATCGACAAGTATAAAGACGGATATTTGAATGATGACATCAAGGTAGACAGCTCAGCAGTAATATATAGTCTAAAAAGCAGTGGTAAAGTAGATAAGAAGATATCAGTATCTAGAATTAAGGACTATAAGACTATTAATTACGTAACAGATGATGGTATATTAGTAGCTGCAACAGTAGGTGCAAAAGAAGGCAATGGTGAAAATGGATTACCGGAGGGTGCAGTAAAAGTTGAAAACATATATGACTTTGAGGGAACTGTATATATCGAAATAGAAGGAAAACCATATCCCTATAATGGTAGTGTAGAAGATGCAGCTAAGGGTGATATTATAATACCAACGTTCAGGGACATTCGTGGCGAGATAATAATTACTGAAATTGAAATAGTTGAAGTGGAAGGCGAATAGGCCATCAGGGACAGGTCCCTATGGCAACTACTAATTGCCAAATCAGAAGAACCGATTATTTTAGATCGGTTCTCCTTTTTTGTGTGTGCCCAGCATGGGCGGTAACTTGGCGGCGAAAGTCCGCTGGGGGCTTGGCAGTGGGAACCACTAGCCGTCGGGACACGGGGACGTTAGACCGGGCAAAGACACGGGGACGGGAGTTTTGTCCCAATATGTAAATAAGTACCAAACAAGGAGAATTGGCCAATTAAGGCTGGTTCTTCTTTTTTCGCTTATCCATTGCCCCGTTGCCCGCTTGCCGCCATTCCCGCTAATCTCTTTATTGCTATCCCGTCCTTCCTCTCCCGTTATCCCCGGTTCCCCCCCCTTAAAAATCAACAAAACTTATTTAAGCAATATGAATTTACGGTATAATAAAAATGAAACGGAGGCGGTGTATTAAAATGTCTTATGAAACAAGGCCACAAACCTATGATGAAACAATTAAACTTTTGGAAAAGAAAGATTACAGAGGGATAGCGGAGTTTATACTGCCTTCGATAAAAGATGCAAAAAGGTTTCCTTGGAACATGCCTAATTATCCGTTCCGGATATGAGGGAGATGGATTTTTTAGCAAAGGTCAGCATAGATCCGGAGGACTTTATTTTACATATAGAATTCGAGGCAGCCTATAAAAGCAACAATGAAATGATGAAAAGGATGCTTAGGTACTACACTTATATAAAATGGCATAATGACCTGCCTATATATCAG
>JAAZLD010000140.1 GCA_012799495.1 Desulfitobacterium sp.
CTAAAATACTCGGAATCATTCATCATAGACCAGAAGAATGTTACATCTAAGGGGGAAAGGAAGGTTATGGAAGCGTTTAAGGTCTTATCCTTTTGCATATCAAAGCTATTGACAACAGCCCCTGCTGGCAAGTATTCCTGCAGTCTATTCAAAACCTCACTAGGATCCATGCGGTTTTCCTCGATGATCTCTAAGGTTTCTTCCAGAGTGTTCACCTTTGCCTGCAAGGTATCCCTTTCATAAACCCTAAAATCCAGCTCTTGAAGGTTTTCTATTTCTTGATTCACTACAGCTATATCCATACCTAGCTTATATTTATAAAGCCAGGGGAAGCTTCCAAGAATGATTATAAACACTCCTAAGAAAACCCAACCTATGATCCTTCTTCTCTTTTTTGCTTTAGCCTTTCTAGGGGCGTCCAATTTCGTTTGCCAGCGTTGGGCAAAGTTTAGTTGAGTTTTTTCCCTCATTTAATCCTCCCGGATTGCCAGACCATATAGACTTCCGTACTTCATCCATTGGTCTTCTTTATCTCTAATCTTTTTGTGAAACTTCGGCTTCCATTCACCGGGAAAGCCAACTTTTGTTTGGATCCCTATATTCCTTTCAAAAATCTCCTCCAGATTCGGATAATCGGCACATTCTCCTGTAAGATAAATCTGATCTACCGTCTTGCCAAAGTGACGGGAGGCAAAGAAATGCATGAACTCCCTTAAAGCATTGAAAACGGGGAATAAACGGTCTTCCAGTTCATTCTGACCTTGGTCAAAACTATCCTCAGTCTCGGAGAATGAAGGGGCATCAGATATGCCTCCGTAACCAAAAGCGATTCCTCCATCGGATGCCTCATTTGCAGAAGCACTGTAGTCCGGAAATTCTTCGGGTTCCAGATTCGTTCCCATTTCGACTCCCGTATTTATAGCAGTACTATATTCCGTGAACCCTTCAAAACCTGTACTCAATCCTGATTCCTGTGTTCCCCCTAATTCTATAGGGTCTATGGACTCTACAAGTTCAAGGTCTACAGACTCGGCTGGTTCAATAGGTTCAAGGTTTCCTTCGTGCACCAGAGCAACTTCAGAACCTTTAGTTTCAATGGTTGACACCTGTTCAGGTGACTGTTCAGAAGATTGTACTGATTCCTGTACTATATTTATATCACCAAGTTCTATTTCCATATCGGAGTATAAGAAAAACACTCCATGTTCCAGAAGGACAAATTCAACACGATCTTTCCCTAAGTCAAGAATAGCTAAATCGGAGATCGGTACATGGTCTTTTTTGTCATCCCAGCCGGATAAGCGGCGATATAAACGACAGATACAATCAGCAGCAAAATCTGTGACTTTAGGTGTAATGCCTAGTTTTGTCCATAAATCCCACTGTTTTTCCCACTCAGATAGAGGTATAGCCACTAAAAGAACATTTTGTCGAACTTGGCCTTCTTCCTCTACTTTTTCTAAGAGACGGTAATCAATCACATAATCTGAAACATCCAAGGTAAAGTATTGATCAACTTGCTGGGTGAGGAGTTTTTCCAAGTCCTTCTTCTTAAGTTCTGGGATAGTGATGACCCGAGTGATAACTCCGGGACAGGAAAAGGCTAGCTGAAGTTTCTTATGGGGTATCTTATTCTTTTTCAGCCATCCTTTAAGAAGGGTTAGCTCAGAATCCTCTTGGCCAACCCCTTCTTCATTTAGCTCACTTTCATTCCTTAAAGAGTCACTGCTTTTTTGAGTAGTATTATTCTCTTCTTCAAGGATAAATTCGTTTTTATCAAATTCTTCAAGGCGCAGGATACTAAGGCCTCCCTTCCGTTGGGAAACCTTAGCCACTACCCATTTATCATCTTTAACGGTAGCTACCCATTTTTTCTTGCTTAACACAGTTTTGCCCCTTTATTGAGAATTCATTTTATTAGTTATCGATAACTTCTCTTTCCCAAATCAGTCTGTCACCGGATGGAACTGGGTCAGGATTTTCATTAGGCTGCGATACTACCAACACTGCTTTTTCGGATATTTTATTATCTCCTTCTCCATATGAAGCTATTATTTCAGTTGTACCCGCGCTTAATCCAATAGCAACCTTTCCATCCATACGTGCTACGTCCTTATTAGAACTGGACCAATTAACAATGCTAGTTATATCATATTCTTCATCATTTATAACCCCATAGGCAGTATAAGTTATATTCTCTCCTACGGAAATTGTTTTATTTGAAGGATGAATTCGAATTTTAGTAATGCTTTTTGGTTCAGGTTCTGTAACTCTAAGTGTGGCTTTAGCTTCCTGATCTCCAAACTTAGCAGTAATTATGGAAGTACCTATTCCATTGCCTACGGCAACATTA
>JAAZLD010000141.1 GCA_012799495.1 Desulfitobacterium sp.
CCATTCTATTTATTTAGGTTCAGATATCTTTCTTATGCCTTCTCGTTTTGAACCTTGTGGTATTGCCCAAATGATGGCGATGGGTTATGGTACTATCCCCATAGTTAGGGCAACTGGGGGGCTGAAAGATACGGTGATTTCCTATGACTGGAATCAGGAAAAGGGTAATGGCTTTAGTCATGATAATTATAATGCCCATGAATTCTTGGCAACGGTAGAACGAGCCCTAGAATTATATCACAATCACAAGAAAGCCTGGCGCCGACTCCAAGAAAATGCTGTTAAGGCAGATTTTAGCTGGGAGAATTCGGCTTCTCAATATATTAAGCTTTATGAAGATTTATATTATGAGCAGTCTCTTTAAGATGTTTTTACGGGAGAGATGCCAGTGAGTATTGTTCTTTACCATAATAGTCATGAGAGTTTTTTCCGGAATCCTTTTGGTGCCCTGCCCTGTGGTCAGAAAGTTAAATTGAGACTTCTTGTACAGTCCGGAACTACTATAACTTGTTTATTGCGCCTTTGGGAGAAGGATAGAGAAGTTTTACTTCCAATGAAGAAGAGAGAAGAGAAAAATAAGTGGGATGGAGAAGTATTTGAAGTAGAATATACTGTTCCTAATGAACCAGGTTTGATTTGGTACTATTTTATGATTAGTACAGATTCTCAACTTATTTATTATGGTGATTATTCTCAACTGGGAGGGGAAGGTAAGGTTTTCTACTCAGAACCACCAGGGTACCAAATTACTGTCTATCAACCTATGACTTTACCTTCATGGTATAAAAAAGGGATAATCTATCAAATTTATGTGGATCGTTTTTTTAATGGTAATGAGGATGGGAAAATAAATAATCCTCATCCCAAAGCCCTTATTCATAGTAATTGGTATGACACGCCCTTTTATATAAAAAATTCTCAAGGGGAAGTAGTTCGCTGGAATTTCTTCGGGGGTAATTTGCAAGGAGTATTGAAAAAACTCCCATACCTAAAGGAACTGGGAGTTAGTATTATTTATTTCAATCCCATTTTTGAATCCCCTAGCAACCATAAGTACGATACAGGGGATTACTTATCTATTGATCCTATGTATGGAGATATGGAGACATTTGAGAGATTGGTTCAAGAGGGAAAAAAGCTAGGTATTTCCATTATCCTCGATGGAGTATTTAGCCATACAGGGGATGATAGCATTTACTTTAATCGCTATGGTAATTATCCAAGTCTCGGGGCAAGTCAATCTCCTGATTCCCCCTATTATTCTTGGTATAAATGGCAGGAAAATGGCCAGGTCTCCTACTGGTGGGGAGTTAAGAATCTGCCAGAAGTAAATGAAATGGATCCCTCCTATTTGGATTTTGTTATCCACTCTCCCCAGGGAGTTTTAAAGACTTGGATGAAAAAAGGAATCAAAGGTTGGCGCTTAGATGTGGCAGATGAGCTGCCTGATGAATTTATCCAAGAATTCTATAGGGTAATGAAGGAATTGGATGAAGAAGCAGTTCTGATTGGAGAGGTTTGGGAAGATGCTTCTCGTAAAAAAAGTTATGGTAAACTACGTCAGTACTTATGGGGTAATGAATTAAATGGTACTATGAACTATCCATTGCGAGAGATTTTGCTCAATTTTTTCTTAGGAAAAGCAGATGCCTGGCAAGTCCACAGAGGAATTATGAGTCTGTACGAGAATTACCCAAGAGAAAACTTTTTTGGGGCTATGAATCTAATCGGTAGCCATGATCGGGCCCGAATTCTTACCATCTTAGGAGAAGCTCCTCCCCGGGAAAACTTAAATCCTCAAGAGCAAGAGAATTTTCGCTTAGGGAAAGAGGAGAAAGAACTGGCTGTAAAAAGGCTAAAAATGCTCACCCTTATCCAAATGACCTTTCCAGGGGTTCCTAGTATTTATTATGGTGATGAAGCAGGACTAGAGGGCTATGAGGATCCTTATAATCGGGGAACTTACCCTTGGGGTCGAGAGGATCAAACAATTTTAGCCTGGATGAAAAGGGTTCTTTATTATCGCCGGGAGTATCAAGTATTAACGGAAGGTGATTTCTTTTCTTGGCCTATAGATAGGCATGTTTATGGAGTGAAGCGAAGTAATGGCCAAGAGGAAATCCTTTTACTTGTTAACAACTCTACTAGGGAGTATGAAATGCAAATTCCCTTTGTTAGTAAAAAGGGTGAAATAAGACTAGAAGATGGTAGAAAGTTAGTGGATAGTACAGAGTTAAAGGATGAAATTAATTTAATTATAGATATTTTCGAAGGTAGAATTTTGTATAAAGGTATTGAGAAAAAAAGCAATTCCTCCACTATAAGCATTTTTTTAGAGCCCTTATCTACTAAAGCATTGTATTGTTCAAAAATCTCTCTGGAGAGTTACTTTCCTTCTCAGTTAATAACCAGAACCTGTGGGATTTTAATGGCTATTTCCTCCTTACCTTCAAAATGGGGTGTGGGAGACCTTGGGCAAGAAGGGTACTCTTTTGTAGATTTTTTAGCTGAAGGAGGACAAAGGGTTTGGCAAGTTTTACCTCTTAACCCATTGGGGTTAGGTGATTCACCTTATCAGAGCGAATCAGCCTTTGCCGGTGATCCCCTATACATAGATCTAGACTTTTTTGTGGCAAGGGGTTTGTTGAGGTCAGAAAAGATTATGGAGGTTATGGAGGACTTTGCCATTAAAAGGGGAGAAGCATCAGAGGAAGTCTCCAAAGAAAAATTACAAAAAACATCAGAATATGAAAAGATCAGAGATAGAAAACTCAAGCTTTTAAGAGAAGCTTATGAGAATTTTCTTCTAGCCAAAGAAGACTATTTTTGCGAAGGATTAACTTCTGATGAACATTCATATGATGGATATTCTAATGAAGGTTTTTCTAATGCAAATTATTCTATGGAAGGAGACCTAGCTTACTTAGGTAAAGCTAGTTATGAAAGGTTTTTAGCCGAGAACGAATATTGGCTCCAAGACTATGCCCTCTACCTAATTCTAAAAGAACGGTTTGGTCAACTCCCTTGGCAGAAATGGGATGATGAGTATCGTTTTAGAGAACCACATGCCCTTGAAAAATTACGAAATTATGCTAAAGAGGAAATAGATTTTATTTTCTTTACTCAGTACACTTTTCATTACCAATGGCAAAGTTTGAAGAGTTATGCTAATCAAAAAAACATCTCCCTTATGGGGGATATGCCAATTTTTGTAGCTGCTGATAGTTGTGATACCTGGGCAAATCCAGATATTTTTGTGCTTAATGAAGATCTAAAACCAAGGTATGTGGCAGGAGTACCGCCAGATTACTTTAGTTCTCAAGGACAAAACTGGGGTAGTCCCGTTTATAATTGGGATAGATTAGCTGAAGACAATTATTCCTGGTGGAAAAAGCGTTTCAGACAAGCCTTAGAAAGATATGATGCTATTCGTTTGGATCATTTTCGTGGCTTCCAGGCCTATTGGGCAATTCCTAGTGAAAAAAATACTGGAGTAGGAGGACGTTGGTTTAAAGGCCCTGGCAAGGCTTTTTTTGAAGCTATTTGTGAGGAGTTAGGTCCCTTACCTATAA
Organism: Desulfitobacterium sp.; assembly: GCA_012799495.1. GTDB lineage: Bacteria > Bacillota > Desulfitobacteriia > Desulfitobacteriales > Desulfitobacteriaceae > Desulfitobacterium. The sequence goes on from JAAZLD010000141.1 coordinate 3,573, forward strand.
TTGCTGAGGATTTAGGAACGATCACCCCTGAAGTGGAGGTCCTAAGAAAAATCTTTGGCTTTCCAGGGATGAAAATATTTCAGTTTTCTCCCATCGAAGAAATAGAGGAAAAAAATACCATTTTCTATACTGGAACCCATGATAATGATACTTTTTTGGGATACTACTTAGCTCAAGGATACAATAGAACCAAAGGTGAATATATGGTAAAAAAGGCTATTGAGGATATATACCATTCCAAAGCCAACTGGGTTATTCTACCTCTCCAAGATGTACTTAAATTGGATTCCCGTGGACGAATGAATACACCTGGAACAATTGCAGGAAATTGGAAGTGGCGTGTAGAAAAAAGTGCTTTAACCCGTGAAGTTTGTCAAGAGTTAAGAGAATTAGCAAGGCAAACCAGGCGGTTATCTTAAATAGCTAAAAGGGTGAGGAGTTGATTATCATTCAAGGATGGGAACGCTTTCGAGAGCTTTTTTATTATCATAAAGAGCTCCAGTTAGCTTTAGATATTAGTAGGATGAAGTTTTACCCTGAGTACTTTAGAGAGATGGAGCATGCTATGAAGGGGGTTTTCTCTGGGCTTGCAGAATTGGAGAAAGGAGCCATAGCTAATCCAGATGAAAATCGTATGGTAGGACATTATTGGCTAAGAAACCCTCAATTAGCACCTAGGCTAGAATTAACTCAAGAGATTGAGGATACTTGGGAAGAAATCCTAGCTTTTGTAGAAAAGGTTCACCAGGGGAAACTGTTAGGGGAAAAGGGTAAGGTATTTCGTAATTATCTTTTAATTGGTATTGGAGGCTCAAGTTTAGGGCCTAGATTTTTAAGGACAGCCCTTTCTTCTTCCCAAGATAAGCTGAAGGGGTATTTTATTGACAATACGGATCCCGATGGCATGGACCAAATCCTTGAGGAAATAGGCAATGAATTGGATCAAACCCTCTGTCTAGTGGTATCTAAGAGTGGAGGAACTATCGAAACCTACAATGGGATGCTGGAAGTTCAGAGTATTTACCGGGAGCAGGGGCTTAACTTTGGAAGGCATGCTGTTGCCATAACTGAAAAAGGAAGTAAGTTAGATTTGCTTAGCCAAAGGGGAAACTGGCTTAAAGTTTTTCCCATGTGGGATTGGGTAGGAGGAAGAACTTCAGTTTTTTCAGCTGTAGGTCTTCTTCCCTTAGCTCTGCAGGGAATCCCTATCCAGAGTTTTTTAGATGGTGCGAGAAAATGTGATGAGGAAACAAGGCGCCAGGATTATAGAGTTAATCCAGGAGCAATCCTTGCCCTCATGTGGTATTATGCTACCCAGGGTCAGGGTGGAAAAGAAATGGTTGTTCTTCCTTATAAAGATCGTCTTGAACTTTTGGGCAAATATTTACAACAGTTGATTATGGAGTCATTAGGTAAGGAAAAAAATCTTCAAGGGGAAACGGTTCACCAGGGATTGACTGTTTACGGCAACAAAGGTTCAACAGATCAGCATTCTTATCTTCAGCAGCTTTTAGAAGGACCTAATAATTTTTTTGTAACCTTTATTGAGGTGTTAAAAGATCGAAATAAAAAATCCCCACTCATAGGGGAAAACAGTACAAGTGGAGATTACTTGCAAGCTATGTTGCTAGGAACTCGGGACGCCTTATCCCAAAAAGGTCGGGAAAGTATAACTATTACTATTCCAGAAGTCTCTCCTTATAGTCTTGGTGTTTTAATCGCATTATTTGAGCGGGCTGTCTCTATCTATGCCTTGTTAGTAGGGCTCAATCCTTACCATCAGCCTGCAGTAGAGATGGGGAAAAAAGTGGCTAGGGAAGTTATTAGTTTAAAAAATCAAATCCAAGATCTTTTAATGAGCCAGGAAGGAGTTTCCTTTACTATTGAAGAGATTGCTGCGCAAATTCGGGAAGAAGGCAATGAAGAGAAAGTTTTTCGGATTCTATGGCATTTAGTTTCTAATCCTGATCATCAGGTGGAAGTAGAGGAAAATGAGGATATCTTTAAAAGGCGTTTCTATTTTAAGGGGAGCTAAAGATACTAATATTCTAGCTACATATGTTAAGGTTATTTAATCTGTACTAAATAATTGTCAAGGGCTATTTGAATTGCCCCAAATAAGTGTCAAGAGCTATTTGAGCTGCCCCCAATAAGGGGGCATTCTCATTTAAAATAACAAAGATAGGTATTTGACCTAAGAATTCTTTCATACGGCCTTTAGCTAAAAAGCTCTCCTTGATAGAATCTTCTTTTAAGAAGGGTATGATTTTCTTGGGGATTCCCCCTCCCAAATACACACCCCCTCGAGCAAGGGTCCTTAAGGCTAAATTCCCTGCTTCCGCACCTAGGATACTCACAAAAAGTTTAAGAGTTTCCACACATAGAGGACAGACTCCCTCGAGGGCTTTCTTAGTTATTTCGGGTGCGGGAAGGTTGCCTCCAGAGATACTTTTATCCCTAACATTTAGTGAGAGGAATTCATATATATTCTCTATACCTTCACCAGATAAAACCCGTTCATAACTAACATGGCCATATTTAGCATTTAGGAAATGCCAAAGATCCACTTCTTTTTCAGTACGGGGAGCAAAGTCCCCATGGCCTCCTTCAGAAGTATACACTTCACCATTTTCTGTGATCATAGCTTCTCCTAAGCCTGTTCCTGGGGCTATTAGAGCCTTATGTCCATGGTTTTCTGAAGGTGAGGATGAGGAGAGACCTGCCGAGTGGGTTAGAGAAGGGTTGAAAGAGGTACTTAAAAAAGGGTCTGCGGAAGAGTGGATTAGGGGAAGTAAATCATCACTTGCTAAGAGGGATATTCCTCGTCCCATCCCTTCTAAATCGTTAACAAAAAGGAGAGGAAATTGGAAGGAAAGGGAATTTTTAAGAGTGTTAAAATCTATTATTTGTTTGCTATTGGTAAGAAGGCAGGAATCACCCCTAATAGGGCCTGCTAAGCTTAAACAACCTGCATAAATATTTTCTGCCTGTAAGTCCTTCTTGCTAAGATAGGAATTGATCAGGGTACTTAAATCCGTCCACTCACTAGTAGCAAACTCTTCTTTATTAAGGATAGTAAACTTAGTATCAAAATTTAAGATACTTAAACGAGTATTGGTTCCTCCAATATCTGCTGCAAAGATTAGAAAATCTAGATGTCCTGAAAAGGAATTACCATTAGCCATTGGATTATCTTTGTGCATTTATATTTCACCTCACGAAAGGGATTTAGATTCTAGTTATGCATTTACTCGTGTATTATGTATATTTTTAGTAACTTACAAGAATCTTCTAGGCAAAGAACATAAGTTGCTGTATAGTAGATCTAATTTTAGATAACTGTTATAGAGGAGGGTTAGCTGTGGAGGAAAAACTCAAACTTCTAGCTCAAATTCCTTTTTTAAAAGATCTCACCCAAGGGGAATTATTAGAATTTGCTAAAGAATTCCGTTGGGAGATCTATCCTCAGGATACTTTGGTTTTGGAAAAAGATCAAAAACCTCTAGCCATAACCATAATCAAAGAAGGAAAATGCGATGTTGAGGGTGTGGTTTTTGGTGAGTTAGAAGTGGTCACAGGTAAACCTTCTTCCAAAACTGTCACTTGCATAGAAGAGACGAAAGTGTTGATGATCGAAGCCCAAGACTTTGCTCGTCTCCTATGGCGTTGGCCCAAAATCTATCGTACAATAATCGAACAATTAAGTCATGATTTGCAAGAAGTTAGTCAATTGCTTACAGAGAAGAATTATAAAGAAGTACTCCGCTCGGCCATAGAACTTACTCAGTATAAGGAAAAATTCTATGGAATATGGGGTAGTGTTAAGACTACAAAAGAAATCGAAAAAATGCTGAAAGAAATTTCTGAAGCTCAAGGGCATTTACTCATTTACGGTGAGAGAGGTACAGGACGGCAGATGGTAGCCTGGTACGCCCATCAGCATTTATTTGGAGAGAACGCTCCTTTCGTGGTTCTCGATGGCCAGAGGTTTGATGGGCATTGGGATGTCCTCTTAAGGGATGGTAGTGAAAAAGAGGATAATCTACCTTATTTAAGTATTTTCGATTTAGCGGCAGGGGGAACTTTATTTATCAGAGAGATCCATCAAATTTCCCTTGAGAATCAAGTAAGGCTTGCTGAGGCTATTGGAAAATACAAGAATAAATGCTTCGTTATAGGTAGTATTCAAGATGAAGAAAATAATGCTAGCGAAATTCTCCCTACCTTGAAAGAATGTTTTGGTCATGTATATTCTATTACTCCATTGCGTAAACGGAAAAGAGATATCCCCATTATCGCCCAAGGAATTTTAGAAAGGTTGGCCCAAAAACACCAGCGACCAGTGCCCAAATTAACCCCTGAAGCCACTCAGTTATTGCTTTCCCATAATTATCGCCAAGGTAATGTTACAGAATTGATCCAGGTTATGGAGAGGGCATTTTTCCTAGTCGAGGAAGAGGAAGTAGGACTGGAACAGATCTTTTTTGGACCCACTGCTGAGAAAATAGGTAGTAAAATAAATCTCTTACAATGGGAGAATATCCGCAATTTCGTAATGAAAAAGAAATTGCTGAATGTTCTCCAATGGCTTTCGGCAGTCTCACTTATTTTTATAATTGGAGGGTTACTCTTTTTCCCCCAATTATCCATTACTATGAAGGCCTTTATCCTGATCTGGGGTTTATGGTGGCCAGCTTTAGCTATTTTTTCCCCCATTCTCGGGAGGATTTGGTGTACTTTCTGTCCCTTTTCCAAAATTATGGAGTTTGTGCAAGATCGCTATCACCCCAAACGCCCCCTCCCACCGATTTTTATAAAATATGACTATTTAGTCGTTAGCTTCCTTTTTGCCATGATTTTTTGGTTGGAAGTTTTCACTGGTATGCGAGCTAATATTTTTTATACAGCTTTACTACTTTTAACTATTCAAATATTAGCTATAATAATCAGTGTCCTCTATCCTCGCCATGCTTGGTGCAAACATTTTTGTCCTCTTGGTGGATTTGTAGGGACAGCATCCATTGGTTCCATCCTAGAGGTTCGGGCTGATCCTGCTGTTTGCTTAAATAAGTGCACAACTTTTGATTGCTATGTGGGACGGGATGGAGTAAAAGGTTGTCCTATGAGCCAGCATCTACCTTATTTAGATAATAATTTGGACTGCAAACTATGTTTCCGTTGTGTCCATAATTGCCAGCATAATAATGTCCAAGTAAATTTACGGGTAGCAGCTAGAGAAGTCTGGCATTTAAATAGGGTTAATCAAGGATATACTGTCTTCATTGGTATGTTGTTAGGGATTATTTTTCCTATGCTTTACTTCGAGCCCCTCCATGGGATCTGGCCTAAGGATATCTGGAATTTTTGGTTCACCATCTCTTACTTTGGTGGAGCGGTATTTGGTGGTGCTCTAGGCTGGCTGGTTAGCAGACCTTTTAAAACAAAATCAGCTTCCAAAAGAGTAAAGCTAACCTTTGCTTTTGTACATATTGTCTTTGCCTGCCATATTGTTTATCAAATGGGCTTTATCCCGGGTTTGGATCTATTTTCAATAGGTCTAGGCTGGAACACATCATCAGGACTAATAAGTAATTTTTTCCCTGCAACTCAGGTTGCTTCAGTTATAGCAATAATGATTGGATTTCTCCTGACCATTATCGCTATAACTGTCATTATTTATAAACATCGTAGAGATAATAAGAAGCCAAGGATAAGTTAAAGATAGAAATATAATGGAAATAGAATATAAAAAGGATGAAATTTAAGGAGTATATTTCAATGTCGAGAATACGTAGAAGAAAATGGGCAAGGCCAGAATTAGAAAAAGATCCGAAAGTTATTTTCCAGCCACAAGAATATCAAGGAAAGTGGCCAGAACTATTTAAGAACCAAAACCCCATTCATTTAGAACTTGGATGTGGACAGGGGGAATTTATTAGCCAATGTGCAGAAAATAACCCCCATTTAAATTTTATTGCTATAGATTTATATAATGAGGTTTTGGTCCAAACTTTAAGAAAGCTCAATGAGAATTCCTTGGAAAATGTAAGGTTAATCCCCATGAATATAAGATTAATTAACGAGATCTTTGCTGAGGATGAGGTCGCAAAGATATATATCAACTTTTGTAATCCCTGGCCTAAACGAAGACATCATATTAGGAGATTGACCCATCCAGTTTTTTTAGAAAAATATAAAAAGTTCCTCATCAATAAGGGTGAAGTTTGTTTTAAAACCGATGATGATGGACTTTTCCAGGATAGCCTTAAATATTTTGCGGAATCAGGATTTAAGGAACTTTATAAGACCTTTGATTTACATAGTAGTTCTTATGCCCAAAATAACATTGTGACTAAATACGAGGAAAAGTTCTCCAGTCAAGGAATCAAAATAAAATTTGGCATCTTTCAGAATAATAAGTAAGAGAGTGTACTAGAGGAGCCACAATGTTAGAGGGAGTTGATCTTATGTCCTTAGAAGAATACAAAGGTGAACAAATTGTAGAGAGTGAACTAGTGGGAGATAGTGAACTAGTAGGAGAGAGTGAACTAATAGAAGGTCAATTAGAAGAGCAGCCTATAATCAAAAAGCCCAAATTGATTAAGGAAGAAGTAAACCGCCGTCTAGTTCATGGGATTAAAAAACATAATTTAGAGTATGACCTTTTATATAATGCCGAGAAAGCCGCTTTAAATAAGGATGGTGATGTCTTAACCTTTCTTTTTCAGCGTATGTTTTTTTATCGGTTAAATGAAAAACTCTCGGCCTATCAATGTGATCATAGTTATCGTTTTACTCGTCAAATCCTTACCCAAATGCAGTTAAGTCGGGGAAAGATCAATGATATTTTAGAGATCTTTAAAAAGAATGGGGGAGTATGTGATTGCGAGGTTCTCTATAATGTTGAGAGCTTAGTGATTGGTTAAGGTAAGATAAAATAAAAGGGAGAGCTAAAAACATATTTTTAGCCGGTCAAATATAAGATCAAATATAAGAATCAATACTGAAAATCTAGAATGTGAAAGTTGGGGTATCTTTGATAATTTCCTTGATCTTGGCAGCCAGTATTATCTTTCTCATCAATATCCCCTTTGGTTATTGGCGAGCAAATGTGAAGAAGTTTTCCTTAGGGTGGTTTGGGGCTATTCACACCCCTGTCCCTTTGGTAGTGTTGCTGCGAAAATATCTTGAGTTTCCTGGGGAGGGATTGGTGCTAATCTGTTTTTTTGGAGCTTTCTTTTTGGGACAACTTTGTGGTAAGAAGCTATCTTTGTTTTTTAGGCAGTTTGGACCAGTTACTTCCTTTTTATTTGGGGACTTAATGCGACAGAGTTGGTTTATTTATTTCCGTTAGTGAGAATTAAGGATTATACTGCATTTTTTCCGGCCTTAGGCTCCATAATAATAGGTGTATGAGATTTTAGATGAACAAGTATGTTCTTGGAAGGAGTGCACTATGTGGCAAATACAGGAGCCAAAGAAGCTAAAGGAAATGCAGAAACTCAAAATCTTGTTGAAGTAGGACAAGTTCGGATACCAGAACCTCCGGAAAATATTTATTGTTTGACGGTTATTGGTCAGGTCGAGGGTCATCAGATTCTCCCTGCTCAGTCTAAGTCCACCAAATACGAACATGTTATTCCTCAGTTGGTTGCTGTTGAACAAAATCCTAGAGTAGAAGGGGTTTTATTGATCTTAAATACAGCAGGGGGAGATGTTGAGGCAGGGTTAGCAATAGCCGAGCTAATTAGCAGTTTAAGTAAACCTAGCGTTTCCATAGTTTTAGGTGGTGGGCATAGTATTGGGATTCCCATAGCTGTAAGTTGTAATACAAGTTTTATTGCACCTACGGGAACCATGACTGTTCATCCGATTCGTTATACTGGATTGGTGATCAATGGCCATCAACAATTTGATTATCTCCAAAAAATGCAAGAAAGAGTGAACAATTTCATTGTCAAACATTCCAATATTACCGAGGAACAATTGAGAAAGCTTATGTTTGCAACTGGTGAATTAGCACAAGATATTGGAACGATTTTAATTGGCCAAGAAGCGGTGGATGTTGGACTAATTAAATCTGTAGGTGGTTTAAAAGAGGCCTATGGAGAATTAAAACGCCTTATAGCACAAAGTAAAGAGACAACACCTACTAACCTTGCCTCTTTCGGGTAAGGGGCAGAGGTGGGGTTTCTATGTTATAATCAATACTGGACAACCATTTGTGAAGGATTCCACTGAGGGAGACACTACTAGAAATAGACTTTACTAAAGGGCAGATTTTACAAAAGAGAGATTTTATAAAGTAGATTTTACATAAGCTAAGTAAATTTAGACTAAATCAAGTAAATTTAGACTAACCCAATTAAACAGAAAAAGAACAAATAAAAGGAAATAAATTCCTAATGTAGAAATGATATATGGACAAGCTATAGGAGAATTTGATGTGAGGGATGTTGTTTGGCCAGGAAGAAGAAAAGAGTTCGTTCAACAGTAAGGAAAAAGGGATTTTTAAATGATACAGTACGCCATGAAGTCATAGGAATTATTGCTTTAGGCTTGGCTGTTCTAGGAGTAGTAGCCCTCTATGCAGAGAATAATGGTTTTGTAGGTGAAATGATTGAGAAAGGTCTTACGACTTTTGCTGGAAGTGGTAGATTATGGCTCCTCTTAATGCTCGGTGCATGGGGAATAGCTTATATGAATCGACGCCACCTAAATAACTATTGGCGGATTGTTGGGGTAATTCTTTTATGGTTATCATTGGAGGGTATACTACATTTCCAGCTTCCAGGATTAGAAAACTTAACTAACGAGGATTTAATTAGGGAAGGAAAGGCTGGAAGAGGTGGAGGTATTGTAGGAGCCCTTCTGGCTGTGCTCCTAAAGGGTTCGGTAGGTATTTTTGGGAGTTATATTATCTTGATAGTTGTAGCTTTAATCGGTGCTTTACTGGTTACTAACCGCTCATTAATCGGTGGTTTAAAAGAAGTAAAGAAAGCTAGCCGTAAATCTGGGAAGTGGGTAAAAGATCAAGTAGAGGATTTTATTTATGTAATTCAAGAGGAGGAAGAAGAAAAAAGTCCTCAAAAATCAACAGAGAAAAAATCCATCAGAAAGAGTATAAAGAAGAAAACTAAAACCCATCCCTCCAAGGTCCTTGAGCCTGAGCTAGCTGAGCGGCCATTAATTATTAAGACTTTAGAAGATTCTTCTGAACTGGACAAAGCGGAGCAGGAGGGTGAAGTTCCTGTTGTCCAAAGGGCTTTTTCTTTCGAAGAGTCTGAAGAACAAACGCCAAAAGTAGATTCCGTTAGTACATCCTTAATGCCACCAGGAAAAGTTACAGGTACACCAGTATCTCGGTTAGCACAAAAAGATGACAGCTTTCAACTACCTAGTGTTAATTTATTACAAAAAAGCATGAAGGTTAAAAACCCTCGCATAAGTAAGGATCTAGCGGATAATGTGAAAACCCTCGAGGAAACATTAGAAAGCTTCGGGGTTAAAATAAAAGTGACTCATGTAACCCAAGGTCCAGCAATTACTCGCTATGAGGCTCAGCCTGCCCCAGGGGTGAAAGTTAGTAAGATAATAAATCTTGCTGACGATATTGCCCTTAGCTTGGCTGCTACTGATGTACGGATCGAGGCTCCTGTACCGGGTAAATCTGTAGTAGGGATCGAGGTACCTAACAAAGAAATTGCTACTGTTCATTTTCGAGAGGTTCTGGAAACGCCAGAATTCCAAAACTCCCCTAGTAAACTTACTATGATCTTGGGTAAGGATATTACAGGTAAACCTGTTATAGCAGATTTAAACAAAATGCCTCATTTATTAATAGCTGGTGCTACAGGCTCAGGAAAATCCGTATGTGTGAATAGCTTAATAAATAGTATCTTATTTAAAGCTAGACCTGACGAGGTTAAGTTTTTATTAGTTGATCCTAAAATGGTGGAGCTAACTAATTACAACGGGATTCCCCATCTAATATCTCCCGTTGTGACAGATCCTAAGAAAGCAGCAGGAGCATTAAAGTGGATCGTTACAGAAATGGAAACTCGCTATGAATTATTTGCTGCTGCAGGTGTACGAGATATTGTTCGTTATAATTTCCTCCGCACCCAAGAAAAAAATGAAGAACAACCTCCCTTACCCTATGTTGTAGTGGTCATCGACGAGTTGGCGGATTTAATGATGGTAGCCCCTGGAGATGTGGAAGACTCTATTTGCCGTTTGGCACAAATGGCCCGAGCTGCGGGAATCCATTTAATAATAGCTACTCAACGTCCTTCTGTAGATGTTATCACAGGGTTAATTAAAGCTAATATACCTTCCAGGATCGCTTTTGCCGTATCCTCCCAAACAGACTCCCGGACGATATTGGATATGAATGGGGCAGAAAAACTTCTAGGGAGAGGGGATATGCTCTATTTTCCTATGGGTGCTAGTAAGCCTGTCCGTGTCCAAGGGTGCTTTTTAGCGGATAAGGAAGTGGATAATGTAGTTCGTTTCTTACAAAATCAAGCTAAGCCGGAATATCAGGAAATACCCGAGATAGAAGTAGGAAGTACTAAGACTACCGAAGAGACTGGAGACGAATTGTTTCATCAAGCAGCATTACTCTTTATTGAAACAGGGAGTGCCTCAGTATCCTTATTGCAAAGAAGGCTTCGTATTGGTTATACCCGGGCGGCTCGTTTAATGGATCTTTTGGAGGATAAAGGGGTAGTTGGGGGTTATGAAGGATCAAAACCTCGGGAAGTACTTATGACAAAGGGACAATTTGAACAAAAATTTGGTTTGGAAGAAGAAATCAGTTAAAAGTTGCACATTTTTAGAAGAGGATTTATTATAAAGGAGAAGAATAGTTAAATTTAAAGAAAATTGCCATCTTCCGGCTGTTTTACGGAGGTTTATTGATCGAAGTGGTAGATCCGAAAAAGGAATTTTACTTGGAATATGAGATCCACAAGAACAAACCTGGTTTATTAGGAGCTATTACCACTTTATTAGGAATGCTAGAAATTAATATCCTAACAGTCAATAGCATAAATCAAGTAAGACGTGGGTTCTTGCTTGAGTACATAGATGAGGGAAAGATTATCGCCCTAAAAAATGCCTTGTTTTCCGTAGAGTCTATACGTATTACGGCTTTTCGTATACCAACTCTTCTGGATCGGTTAGCTTTGCGTCACGGACAACGTTTGGATATGGCAAAGACAGATCCTCCAACCTATCGGTTTACCAGGGAGGATTTGGGTGTGTTGGTGGATTTTCTAGGGGATACATTACTTGAGGGCGGTCATCGAATTATCGGTGTTCGGGGATTACCTCGGGTAGGCAAGACAGAAGCGGCTATTAGTGCCTGTGTCTATGCCAAAAAGAAATGGGTTCTTCTTTCATCTACTATTTTTCGTCAGACTATTCGTAGAGAGCTATTACATGAGGAAAAAGACAACTCTGTCTTTCTAATTGATGGCATTACTAGTACTACTAGAGGGGATAGTAGCCACTGGGAACTATTAAAGGGAGTGCTTGATCTTCCTATTCCCAAAATTATTGAACATCCTGATGTTTTTTTAAGGGATGGTTCTTTGTATGTAGATTTTGATTTAATGATCGAGCTCCGTAATAAGCCGGAAGATGATATTACAATGGATGATATTTCGATGAGTTTTTCTTCTTTTGATATCAGTTAGGGTATAGGGGGAATAGCAATGGCAGGAGAAGGGCAAATCCTTCGTAACGCTCGTGTCGATAAAGGATGGAGCTTAACCCAGGCTGAAGAAATAA
>JAAZLD010000142.1 GCA_012799495.1 Desulfitobacterium sp.
CTTTTCATCAGTTCAATTGAATTCACAGGGATCTGAATTTCGGCGATGGATTCCTTCAGTTCCTGAGGATTGAAATTCTCGCCTAACCTAACCTTGCGCCCCAGGGTAATATGGGGTCGATATTGGCGATCTTCTAGTTCAAAATCTCTTTCCACAAGGTATTGGTGGAGTTCCCTTTGCAGATCCAGCAAAGTTTGATTCTTAACAATCCCCAGCCAGAATATCTCCCCATCCTTTCTCTTAAAGGTTCCTGTACCTGTTAGTGATAGAGTAAAAGGTGGAGTATGTATAAGTTCCATTACCTCAATAATCTTAGGCACTTTTTCTTCAGGAATCTCCCCGAGAAACTCTAATGTTAAATGCAAATTCTCCCGGCTTACAAATCGTCCTTCTTGAGCATACTGGGCGATACATTCTTTAATATTTTCTATTTTATCTAGTATCTCTTCCGGAAAATTTATAGCTATAAATAATCTCATTTGCCGCATACTCCTTCCTTGGTAGTGTTGAATTGTTAGTGTTGTAAAGATGATTTTTTGTTATAATTTATTTTAGCAATAATAACCAAAGAAATGATCCTAATTGCAATTATTTGACTACCCTAATAAGATTTCCTAGAATCCCCTAAAAGCAATCAATAATTAGGAGAAAACAATAAGATAATATCGGGAGGTTTTGAATTTGAAAGTCTTACTTATCAATGGAAGTCCTAATGAACACGGCTGTACATATACTGCCCTATCGGAAATTGCCCATACTCTTATGAAATATGAAATCGATACCGAAGTTCTCTACCTTGGTAAAAAGCCTATTGCCGGCTGTATCGCCTGTAAGAAATGTAAGGAAACCGGGAAATGCACCATTAATGATAAGGTAAATGAAGTTATGGCCGACATTGACAATATCGACGCCATCATCGTAGGCTCCCCTGTTTATTATGCAGGTGCCGCAGGACAACTTACTTCATTTTTAGATCGACTTTTCTATTCCGGCGGAAGCCGCATGGCCGGAAAACTTGGAGCATCTGTGATATCCTGCCGCCGCGGTGGGGCAACTGCTGCCTTTGACCAATTAAATAAGTACTTTGCCATTTCCAGTATGCCAATTGTCTCTTCCCAGTATTGGAATATGGTCCATGGCAATACTCCCGATGAGGTTCGTAAAGATCAAGAAGGACTCCAAACCATGCGCACTCTCGGTGAAAACATGGCCTGGCTCTTAAAATGTATCGAAGCTGGAAAAAAGGCTGGCATTTCTCTGCCAACCTATGAGCCTAAAATCCATACTAATTTCATTCGGTAGTTAGTTTAAAAAACTGACCTAAGTACTGAAGATATGTTGAAAAAATCCCGCAAAAAGCACTGAAAGCTTTGCGGGATTTTTAAATATCTAGGCATCAACGTCGTCGCCCCAAGGCTACTCCCTCTAAAAGGGATACTCCTTCCAGCCTAATGATCTCCATAACTACCTGTTCAAACTTGGTCTTCTTGGAAATGCTGAGCTTAAACTCTACCGGAATCCCTACTGTATCCGACATAGGTAAAATGGAAACATGTTTAATGGCAATATGATTTTTCTTTAAAATACTACCTATTTCCCGGAGCTGTTCTTCTTCTGTGATCCTCACCCTAAGCAGCTTCTGATTCCGCAAGATGGTCCTTTCAAATATGCCCTCCAAGGTTAAAAATACTAAGAAAGTAGTTATAAAAGCTAAAACATACATTCCGGCAGCCACAGCCATGCCAATAGCGGAAACAACCCAGATGCTAGCAGCTGTGGTTAAGCCTCGCACGGAGCTCCCTTCCCTGATGATAGTGCCAGCCCCTAAAAAACCAATCCCTGTAACAATATTGGCGGCGATCCGGGCCGGGTCTTTATTGAGGGTGAGAAAGGTGGAGAAAGCATACATAGAGATTAAAGTTAAGAGGGCTGAACCAAGAGCCACTAAAGTATGAGTTTTTAGTCCTGCCGGCTTATGAATCTTTTCCCTTTCCCAACCTACAATTCCACCTAGAATACAAGCCAAAACAAGCCTTAGGGCTATCTCATACTCTTGAAGGAACATAAGGCACCTCCTATCTTACATGTAAGAATAGCACTACTTTTCGAAAAATAAAACTTTACTCTATTTTATAAGGGAAAAAGAAAAAGAGAACATCTAGAGGATGTCTCTTTAGCCTGTCAACTACGTAAAATCTTTTCCATTGCTTTTCCCTTAGCTAATTCATCGATTAGTTTATCTAAATAGCGAATATCCTGCATCAGTGGTTCTTCAATATTTTCCACCCGAACACCACAGACTACTCCATTAATTAAGGAGCGAGCAGGGTTCATTTTTGGGGCCTGGGCAAAGAAAGTCTCAAAATCCACTTCTTTTTCAAGCTGGGTTTCTAACTCCTCTTGGCTATACCCAGTTAACCAACGGATGATTTCGTCTACTTCTTCTTTGGTCCGTCCTTTTTTTTCAGCCTTAGCAACATAAAGAGGATATACCTTGGCAAAACTCATAGCATATATTTTTTGGTTAGACATAGGAGAGCCTCCCTTAGTTATTATTATAGAATTATTTGAAGTGGATAAGGATTTTCCTTTTAGCCTAGAATATCTAATATCTTAGAATAACTAATATCTATTATGGGATCTTAGGAGGATATTTAATATGCTAACGGAAAAATTCCATGATGTCTTGAAACATGAAGGGGTAGTTACCGTCGTCTCATGGGGAACTTCACTTGAACCACATATTGCTAATACTTGGAACTCTTATCTAGTTGTTACTAATGATGAAAGAATTTTGATTCCAGCGGCAGGATTCCGCAAAACTGAGAAAAATATAAATGCCAATAACAAAGTCAAATTATCCTTAGGCACTAAAGAAGTAAAAGGCTTCAATGATTATCAAGGTACTGGCTTTATTATTGAAGGAACAGCTAAATTTGTAGAATCTGGACCGGAATATGATTTGATGAAAGAAAAGTACCCCTTTATGAACAGAGTACTGGAAATTACAGTTATTATGCCAAACAGGGAATTTAATTATCTCGCCTAAGGAAGCTCAATAAGTTGATAGTCCATTGTCCCCAAGCCAATTTTTTCGGCATGCTTAAGTGTTGGTCTGCCTTTTTCGAAAAGCTTCTCCCCGCTATTCTGCTGCACTAGGTCTAGGCAAGCTGTATCCAAAGCTACGGGATCTTTGCCAGCCAAGACACCGATATTCTCGGCGATTAGTTTCATTTCTTTACTGGAACAGTCACAATCCTTGGTAATATTATGGACAAAAGTAATGTAAATAATATCTTTATTCCTGGCTGCTCCATAGGCATATTCCGCTAGTTTCTCCAAGAAGTTTTTCCCGTCCCAAGTGTTGACAATTGCTCCTTCAGGGCAAACAGCAATACAGCCGGCACAGCCAACACATTTGTCATCATCGATTACGGCAGTATCTAAAACTTCAATAGCGTCATAATTACATTCTTCCACACATATACCACAGGAAATACATTTTTTAGCCCTTACTACCGGGGATATACCGGAATGCTGCTCTAGTTTTCCGGTTCTTGCAGCAAAACCCATCCCTAACTGTTTGAGAGCGCCTCCAAATCCCGCTTCAATATGTCCTTTAAAATGGCTTAAAACGATAAACTGCTGAAACTTCCCATACTCTTTCCCAATTTTACACTTTTTAATATGATCTTTATTTATTTCGATTTCCTCATATTCAGTGCCAATTTCCCCATCTGCGATAATAATGGGAATCTGGGTAAAACCATGGTCTTTGGCAGTTTTTAAATGAACATCTGTGGTAGTCCGTGAGCCCTTATATAAGACATTGCTTTCTATATAAAATGGGGAAACTCCCTCTTCCTTTAAATGGTTGATGATTGCCGTAAAAGCTTCCGGAGGAATAAAAGTCTTATTGCCCTTTTCTCCAAAATGGACTTTAAGAGGTACTTCTTTTGCAAATTCATGTCCTGTTTCAGAAACTATCTTTTTCAGTAATTTCAAAGCATCTTTCCCTAGTTGGCTATAGTCAGACTGGGGATTTTTTATAAAATATACTTTGCTCATATCAACACCTGCTTTCATGGCTTTTCTAGGTGGGTTAAGTTGGTTTTAAATATAGGTTTTTAGATATTCTACCTGTATGTTACAAAAGATTTTTCTAGAGAGGTTTCCGCTAGGTACTTTCCTTAGGGAATTTCCTTCAGATGTTTTTCCCAAAGATCTTACTTTTCCTTAAGCTTTTGAGGATTCGTTTGAAGAAGATTCTTTACTTAAGGCCAGCATTAAAATCATCACCATCATACAAGCTGCCCCCAGCCATTGAAAAGATCCAAAAGGCTCTTTAAGCCAGAACACTGTTGCTAGTACAGCTGCTAGTGGTTCTAAGCTACTAAAAAGACTTGTCTCCTTAGGAGAGAGGTTTTGCAAGCTTTCAATATAGAACCAGAAGGCTATCATGGTACCGAAAATGATCACAAATCCAAGGTAAACATAAGCTTCTATTGGCAAGCTATTTAAGTCGATCTGCCA
>JAAZLD010000143.1 GCA_012799495.1 Desulfitobacterium sp.
GCAGGTCCAGCAACTTTACCAGAAGAGGTTTTGAAAGAAGCAGCTGCAGAAATGTTGAACTACCAGGGAACAGGCATGTCTGTCATGGAAATGAGCCATCGTTCTAAGACTATTGTCGATCTCATTGACGAGGCAGAGGAAGATCTAAGAGATCTCCTCAACATCCCCAAAAACTACCGGGTACTTTTTCTCCAAGGTGGAGCTTCTCAACAATTTGCTATGGTTCCCCTTAACCTCATGAAAAACCGCGTAGCTGATTTTATAAATACAGGCCAATGGTCTAAGAAAGCCCTTCAAGAATGTAAGCTTTATGGGAAAGTAAATGTACTTGCTTCTTCAGAAGATGAGAATTTCAGCTATATTCCAGACTTAAAAGATATAAAGATATCTGAAGAGGCAGACTATGTTTATATCTGCCATAATAACACTATTTTTGGAACGAAATTTAATGAACTACCGGAAGTAGGAGATAAACCCTTAGTGGCAGATATGTCTTCTAACTTCCTATCTGAACCCATAGATGTTTCCAAATATGGTTTGATTTTCGCCGGAGCTCAGAAAAATGTTGGACCAGCTGGAGTTGTAATTGTAATTATTCGAGAAGACTTAATCACTGATGAAGTCCTACCAGGGACTCCTACCATGCTGAAATATAAGACCCACGCAGATAATAATTCAGCCTATAATACTCCACCCGTTTACGGTATCTATATTTGCGGCAAAGTCTTCAAATGGCTAAAATCCCTCGGTGGCCTGGAAGCGATGGAAAAGATCAATAAAGAAAAAGCAGCTATCCTTTATGACTATTTGGATCAAAGCCAGATGTTTAAAGGAACTGTAGTCAAAAAAGATCGCTCCTTAATGAACGTCCCCTTTGTAACAGGATCCCCAGAACTAGATGCTAAGTTTATCAAAGAAGCAAAAGAGGTAGGTCTAGAAAATCTCAAAGGCTATCGTACTATTGGTGGTATGCGAGCAAGTATCTATAACGCTATGCCCGTAGAGGGAGTAAAAGCATTAGTAGAATTTATGGCGAAGTTTGAAGCAGAAAATAAATAATAGAAATAAGAGGAGTGTTAAAGATGTATAAAATTCATACTATGAATAAGATTTCCGAGAAAGGGCTGGAGAATTTTACTGATAAATATGTCCGTGTAGAGCGCTTTGAGGATGCTAACGCTATTTTAGTCCGTAGTGCTAAAATGCATGATCTAGATATCCCTAATACAGTAGAAGCCATAGCTCGGGCAGGTGCTGGAGTAAATAATATCCCTTTGGAAAAGTGTGCTGATAAAGGTATCGTGGTATTTAATACACCTGGTGCCAATGCTAATGCAGTAAAAGAGTTAGTTATCGCTTCGATGATCTTAGCTGCTCGTAATATTTTAGGAGGGATTAATTGGGTAAATTCTTGCTCTACTGATCCTGATGTAGCCCAATTAGTAGAAAAAAATAAGTCCCAGTTTGCAGGAACAGAGATCAAAGGTAAAAAATTAGGAGTAATTGGATTAGGCGCAATTGGAGCTTTAGTAGCCAATTCTGCCATCAAATTAGGAATGGAGGTTTATGGCTATGACCCCTTTATTTCAGTGGAACATGCCTGGCGTCTTTCTAAATGGGTCAAACCTATTCAAACTTTAGAAGAGATTTATCGTGAATGTGACTTTATCACAATTCACGTTCCCCTCACAGAATCTAATAAAGGAATGCTAAACAAAGAAGCCTTTGACCAAATGAAAGACGGAGTAATTATTTTAAACTTTTCTCGGGATGGCTTAGTAGAAGATATGGCCATGCGCGAAGCTATAGAGTCTGGAAAAGTTGCTAAGTATGTTACAGACTTTCCAAACTCTTTAGTCTGTGGAATCGATAGAGTTATTACCATTCCTCATTTAGGAGCATCCACTGTTGAATCTGAAGAAAACTGTGCCCAAATGGCTGTATCTCAAGTCATGGATTATCTTGAAAATGGAAATATCAGAAACTCCGTAAACTATCCCAACTGTGACATGGGAGTGTGCATGCAAGCGGGCCGCATCGCCATCAACCATCGCAATATTCCCAATATGCTTGGCCAATTCACCTCAACTTTAGCTCAAGAAAATGTTAATATCTCCGACCTTATGAACAAGAGTAAAGGAGCTTTCGCTTACACCCTTATCGATATTGAAACCCCCACCACAGAGGAAATGGCTAATAAACTCCGGCAAATCGACGGAGTCCTCAGAGTCCGCATCATCAAGTGAGCAACAGACGAGCCACGGGGGAGCCACGGGGACAGGTCAAATGGCGCACCGAGCTGGAGCCACGGGGACAGGTCAAATGGCGCACCGAGCCAACTCACCTGTCTCCGTGGCCCCCAGCGGCACCACCTGAGCCAACTCACCTGTCCCCATGGCACACCGTGTATTTTCAGAAAAGGAGAGGATAAATAGTGGCAACAATCAAACCATTTCGTGCTTTAAGACCTAGGGAAGATGTAGCAAGTAGAGTAGCAGCCCTCCCTTATGATGTCTATAATCGTGAGGAAGCTTTAGAGGAAATCCGGAAAGAACCTTTATCTTTCTTAAAAATAGATCGGGCGGAAACTAATTTTCCCCCTAATGTGGGACCAGAAGAGCCCCAAGTTTACCAAAAGGCTCGCCACATTCTCCAGGAAATGATCGCAGATGGTATTTTCCTGAGAGAAGGAAAACCTTCCTTCTATATCTATGAACTGACGATGGAGGGAAGGGCCCAGACTGGCCTTGTAGCCTGTTCCTCTATTGACGACTATCTCCAGGGTGTGATCAAAAAGCACGAAAACACCCGAGAAGATAAAGAAATAGACCGGATCAATCATGTGGATATTTGCAATGCCCAAACAGGTCCTATCTTTTTAGCCTACCGAGCTGAAGAGACTGTTAACCAAGTCCTTAATAAAGTAAAACAAGAAAAACCTATTTACGACTTCACAGCTCCTGATGATATTCGCCATCGGGCATGGATTATCCATCAGGAAGAAGATATAGACAAACTCATTAAAGCCTTTTCTAACATCAAAGACATCTATATTGCTGATGGTCACCATCGTACCGCCTCCGCTGTGAAGGTAGGACTAAAACGTCGCCAGGAGAATCCCGACTATACAGGGGATGAGGAATTTAACACCTTCCTCTCAGTGCTATTCTCCCATGACGAACTCCTAATTATGGATTATAATAGGGTAGTGAAAGATCTTAATGGTTTAGGAAAAGAGGAATTCCTTCAGGAGATCACGAAATCATATATCGTGGAAAAACAAGGTCCTTCACCTTATCAACCAGAGGAAAAAGGGACTTTTGGGATGTATTTAGATGGAGAATGGTATAAGCTAATAGCCCGAGAAAGTATTCGTTCCTCTGACCCTGTGGAAGATCTTGATGTATCTTTATTGCAAAACCACTTACTAGCACCCATTCTCGGAATTGAGGATCCCCGTACTGATCAACGAATCGATTTTGTAGGAGGAATACGAGGGCTTCAAGAACTAGAAAAAAGGGCTAATACAGACATGAAACTAGCCTTTGCCCTTTATCCTACCTCTATTGAGGAACTCTTCGCTGTAGCTGATGCTGGAAAACTCATGCCCCCCAAATCAACCTGGTTTGAACCGAAATTGCGGAGCGGGCTCTTTATCCATGAACTTTAAGAGGCCAGACAGATTAGGATAGAGTTAAGATCAAAGCCAAGTAATATTTGTTCATAATAGTAATATTTAGCCAAGAAAAAATAATAATTTTTTAATAAATATTCCAGAGGACATTTCTTGATCATAGTAAAAGAAGAACTACAGGACAGTAATTGTAGCTCTTCTTTTTTTATATACAAGGAACAGTCAGCTTTGCTCCTTCTTTTATACTAATGGTTATTTTCTAGAATAAAGGGAAAAGTAACCTGTGAGATGTGTCATAACGTAGCTCTAAATAAAATGTTATGATAAAAAACAAAGCACTTATTCTTTTTGTTTAAGGCTCCTGGTTTGAGAGGAGAGTGGATATGTTTACTCAGGAATCTTTAGACTTACAAAATCAACTCTTAAACACTTTGCTTTTAGGTGGTGGATTTAAGGAACTCATCAAAAAGGCATCAACTGTCCTTGGGCATGATATATTTTTTACAAATCCTACCCAAAGGATTATGGTATCCTCAAATACCGATAATGCTTTTGTTGAAGGTACAGTAATAACTGTAACCCCCTTATCTCCTCCTGTTCCTGGGCGTGTCCAGATTCATGTGGAAGATGAATCTATAGAGGCTTTAGTCCTAGAACTGAGCAATAGTAATAAACGGCTGGGGTTCTTGTTTTTAGCCAATCCCGGTGAAGATAAAGAAAACCGTCTTAAAATTCTTTTTCACCAAGTACGGAGCCTTTTTGTTTTAGAATTGCAAAAACAAGTAGAAATAGAAGCAAATAACCGTCAATATGGGGATGCTTTCCTTTATGATTTACTCTATGGGAATATGGAAGAGGATGGAGATATCATTGCTCGAGGAAAGATCTGGGGTTGGGATTTAAGCCTTCCCCACGTGGTCTGTGTCTTCGAACTTATGGATTATGAATCATATTCTCAGGATCATTATTTAATAAAACACTTACTAGAAACTGCGGAACTTGTCCTAACTCCACTTAACAAACACTATATGTTAATGGACAAACATGAAGAGGTAATCTTAATCCTTCCTATCAAAGAAAGAAGACGCCGGGATAAAAAAGCATATTTGGAAATGCTCATCAATCAAATCCTGGACAAGGCTGATGATTTCTTAGCTTCACGAGAAGTGAGAGTAGGGATAGGTCACAAATATGATAAACCATCAGAGTTATTTCGTAGTTATCAAGAAGCAAAAGTAGCTGTTAAATTAGGAGGATTAATTAAAAACAAAGGCTCTTCTATTCACTTTGGTGAGCTGGGAGTTGAAAGAATCCTCTATAGCCACGATAAACAAGAACTACAAGAATTTTACTTGGAAGTCTTATCAGAACTAGAATCCCATGATAAGCAAAAAAATGAATTGATGGAGACCTTAGAAAAATACCTCATCAATAATTTTGACCTCAAATCTACTGCCAATGCCCTATTTCTTCATCCTAATTCTCTCCGCTATCGTCTAAAACGGATTGAGGAGATCTTGGATTTTGATTTAGAGGATTTTGATGTTCGTGTTTCCTTGGTAATAGCTTTTAAAATCAAGCACATTTTGGATTACAAGGAGTAGTTCTTGGATTAAAAGGAGTAGTTTTAGATTATAAGGAGTAGTTATGAGGAATCACAAAATAGTACACAATGTATGCCCCCGTAATTGCTATGAGACCTGCAGTATTCTTTCCCATGTGGAAAATGATAAGTTGGTTAAGGTAGAGGGAAATATTCTCCACGGTTATACTAGAGGGCGCTTATGTGCCAAAGGTTATGCCTTAACAGAATATGTCTACCATCCTGAACGTTTGAAGTATCCTATAAAACAATTTCCCCGGGGATCAGGAAACTGGCAGCGAATCAGTTGGGAAGAAGCTCTAGGTTTTATTGCCGAAAAAATAATTGAACTTCATGATCGTTATGGCTCGTCTTTAGCCTGTGGCTATAACAAATACTCTGGTAATATCGGGGTCCTTCATCAAGCTACGGAAGGGATGTTCCGTGGCTTAGGCCCCCATACAATAGCTCAAGGGGATGTCTGCCTAGCCGCGGGAAATGATGCCTTAATTTACAACCGGGAAAAAGTCCCTTTCAAAGATCCTGAAGATATGGCTAAAGCCAAAGGGATCGTCCTTTGGGGGGTTAATCCAGCTCGAACTGCTACCCATCAGTGGTTTTTTATCAATAAAGCTCGGGATCAGGGAGCAAAGCTTTTAGTTATCGATCCCCTCTACACTCCCACCGCTGCCCAAGGAGATATTTTCCTCCAAATAAAGCCTGGGACTGATGGAATGCTAGCCATGGCTACTTTAAAAATTTTATTAGAAAAAGGAAAATTAGATGAAGGCTATATTAAGGAACATTTTATCGGTTGGGAGACTTTTAAAAGCTACCTTCTAGAAGAGGTAGAGTTAAGCGAAGCCAGTAAGATTACAGGAGTTCCCTTAGAGGGAATCAAAGAATTGGCAGCTCTTTATGAAAGTAAAAATTGTGCCACATGGGTTGGCTTTGGTCTCCAACGGTATAGCAATGGGGGCCAGACTGTAAGGGTTATCGATGCTTTAGTAACCCTCACAGGTAATTATGGGGAAATAGGTGGGGGAATATATTACAATAATTCCTCCGGAATTTTCCCTATCAATCTAAAGAAGTTTCCCCGTCCTCCAGAGCAAGAAAAAACTAAAGAACGAATCGTTGATATCAATCATTTTGCCTCTGAAGTCCTTGCTCTAAAAGATCCTCCTCTTAAATTACTTTGGATAGCTGGCCGTAATCCTTTAACACAGGATCAGGATATAGATAAATGGCATCAACTATTTCGCCAATTAGAACTAATCGTTACTGTTGATATGTTCATGAACGAAATAGCTGCCCAATCGGATTTTGTTTTGCCTGCAGCCACTTTTTTCGAGGACTATGATCTTAATTATAGTTATTGGCATCACTGGATTGGAATCAATCAACCAGCTATCCCACCTTATTATGAAGCAAAAAGCGATTTAGAAATTGCCAGGCTCCTTACTAAAGAACTAAATAAACGCAGACCTGGTTTTTCCAGTTTTCCTGCTGAGCGAACTGCCTTGGACTGGATCGAAGGGGAATTCACCCCGGAAGTCCTGGCTAGGCTAGGCATCAAAAACTGGCGAGAACTTTTGCAAAGCCCCCGGAAATTAATACCACCCTCAGAAAAAAGTGATCATCAAATACACCTCTTTTCCCAAAAGGCCAAAGAAGGCCAACTACCGGCCCTAGCTCGTTTTACACCCCCTCTTTCTAATCCTTCCTATCCCTTGCGACTCCTTACACCCCAAAGCCTTTCTCGGATCCATTCTCAGTATAGTAATCTTTCTTGGCTAGACTTTGGGGAAACAAGTGAGGAAGTGGAAATGAATCCTCAAGACGCTCAAGCTAGAAATTTAGAGGAAAAAGACACAGTCCTCATTTTTAACGAAGGGGGAACCTGTGAGAGGAAAGTTCGTTTGAATAAATATTTACCTGAAGGGGTAGTCTTAGCTTCCCAAGGTGGGCAGGATCCCATCAATAAACTTTTTACAGGTTTAAAGGCGGACATGGGTATTCTTACAGGAGGTATGCCAGGTGGAGCCTATTACGATGTTTGGGTGGAGGTAAAGAAAAATGACTAAGATCAGTACTAAAGGCTTCCTCTTTAATGTGGAGCGGTGTATCGGCTGCCATGCCTGTGAAGTAGCCTGTAAAAATGAAAATAAAACAGCTCCCGGTGTCCAATGGCGCAGAGTTACAGAAGGGGAAAATGGTACCTATCACTCCATTTCTTGTAACCATTGCTCCAGCCCCGAGTGCTTTCGGGTTTGTCCAGAAAATGCCTATATAAAAAGAAGGGATGGCATCGTCCTTATCGACTCTAACCGTTGTGCTGGTTGTAATACATGTGTTCAAGCTTGCCCCTATCATGCACCTCAATTTGATCTACATCAAAACCGAACTACAAAATGTAACTACTGTATTGATCGCCAAAGAGAGGGCTTGCCCCCTGCTTGTGTGGTCGCTTGCCCCTCAGGGGCTCTCGTTAATATCGATTTGAAACACCTCCCCTTAGAGAGCACAGTTCCAACTGTACCGGGGTTTCCTGATATCCGCATAACTAAGCCCTCTATCCGCTTTTTCCCTCAAAAAGGAAAAAAACGATACTGGCTAAAGGAAGAAAAGTCAGAAAGTACAAAAAACACTGATCTTTGAACAAATTTCGCCACGGTTTTTTGTACACCTGTACAAGACCCTTTATGTGATAATTAACTTAGTAAAGGGGGTTTTTAAATGAACCAAAACAGGTCCATCGAAGAAATACAACCCTTATTAGAAACAAGGAGAGCTCTTTTCAGTCTTTTGCGTCAGACATTTATAACAGAGCCTACACCTGAATTCCTGCAAGCCATTATTAAAGAAATAGATTTTACAGATTTTCCTTTTAGTGATGTGCAGGAAGAGATAAGAGATGGTGCAAAATTAGTGGCGGAATTCTGTGCTAA
>JAAZLD010000144.1 GCA_012799495.1 Desulfitobacterium sp.
AAGGATTTTCTCCCACCAGATTGATATGATCTTTGATCAATACTAAATCCCCTGGTTGATAGGTTTCATTGATTCCTCCAGCAGCATTAGTCACAATAAGATCTTTGATTCCTAAGACCTGCATGACCCGTACTGGAAAGATAACTTCTGTCATGGAATAGCCCTCATAATAATGGAAACGCCCTTGCATAGCCATAACAGGCTTACCTTGCAAGAGTCCAAAAACTAATTGACCCTTATGACCTTCCACGGTGGATACAGGGAAATTAGGTGTTTCCTGATAAGGGATCACAATTTTATCTTGGATTAAATCTACTAATCCACCAAGACCTGAGCCTAAAATTATCCCTAAAGAAGGCTTTATTTTGATTTTTCCTAAAAGAAAATCCTTTGTTTCGTTAAGCTTAGTCATCATTTCCTGTTCCTTAATCATTTAAGTTCCTCCTTTTTAATCCTGTCTTCTTAATCTTGTCTTCTTAATCTAATCTTCTTAACCTTCATCTTCTTAATCTTCATAAAACCTCTTTACTCTATATAACTCTTTACTCTAAATAAAAACTTCTTAAAAAGCTCTCACCATGTTCTAAAGGCTCCGTACCTAAATACTCGGCAATTGTAGCTCCTAAGTCAGCAAAAGATGATCTAGTTCCTAAGTTAACTCCCTCTTGTACTTTTTTACCACAAATAAGTAAAGGTACATATTCCCGTGAATGGTCTGTACTAACAGTAGTGGGATCACACCCATGATCTGCAGTGAGAATCAGGATATCCTCTTCCTCCAACAAATCCATAATCTCAAGCAGCATCTCATCAAATTCTTCGAGAGCCTTGGCGTAATTCTCCACATCATTCCGATGACCATAAAGCATATCAAAATCCACAAGGTTGGTCATAATTAAGCCTGGCTCTTTTCTTCTCATGAATTCTAAAGTCTTATTGACACCATCCTCATTACCTTTACTAGGCAAATGATCGGTGATTCCCCTACTTGCATAAATATCTTTAATTTTCCCTACAGCCATTACTCCCAGACCTTTTTCCTGAACCATATCCAACAAGGTCTTTGATGGAGGTTCAACAGCATAATCTTGACGATTAGTAGTCCGATAAAAATCCCCTTCAATACCTAAAAAAGGTCGAGCAATAACTCTGCCTACCCTTAAGTCTCCATCAAGCATTTCCCGAGCAATTTCACAGATTTTATATAGCTCAGTTAAGGGAATAACTTCTTGATGGGCAGCGATCTGAAAAACTGAATCTGCTGAAGTATAGACAATTGGCCTCCCTGTCCGAGTATGTTCTTCTCCTAAGCGCTGAATAATCTCTGTACCGGAAGCAACCTCATTACCCATTACTTCTCGCCCTATCCTTTTCTCAAACTCCCTTAGGAAATCTTCAGGAAATCCTTGGGGAAAAGTAGGAAAGGGTTGTTCTAGTACTATCCCCGCTATCTCCCAGTGGCCAGTGGTAGTATCTTTCCCTGGTGATTTCTCTGCCATTTTACCGAAAACACCTTGAGGGTGAGAAAGAGGCTCTACCCCTTGGATAGGAGCAATATTTCCTAGGCCTAGGTTTTTGAGGTTAGGCAAATTCAGCCCACCCATAGCCTTAGCGGTATTCCCTAAAGTATTGCTCCCTTCATCCCCATAAAGATGAGCATCAGGCATTTCACCAATTCCAACGCTATCCAAAATAATTAGAATTACTCGTTTCATAACTTTTCCTCCCTCTGAGGTTTTTCCCGACACCGGGGATGAGCCTTCTGAAAAACATCTAACAAATGCTGCCGAGATAAATGAGTATAGATTTGGGTAGTAGCAATATCAGCATGTCCCAACATTTCTTGAACTGAGCGAAGATCAGCTCCATGTTCCAACAAATGAGTAGCAAAGGTATGGCGAAATTTATGGGGATGAATATTATCCTTAACCCCCCGTTCTTGGGACCACTTCTTTAAAATATTCCAAACCCCTTGTCTAGTAAGAACTTGCCCTCGGTGATTTAGAAATACTGAATCTGTTGGATTTTTACTCAAGAGAAAGTCCCGATAATTATCCAAATACTCGGAAAGGACTCCTAAAGCTATTTCTCCTATAGGAACGATGCGCTCCTTATTTCCTTTCCCACGACAACGTAAGGTCCTTCTTGTAAAATCTATATCTTGAATTTTTAGACTCACCAACTCGGAAACTCGTAACCCACATCCATAGAGTACCTCAATCATGGCTAGATTACGCATTTCTAAAGCCATCTTCTTATTATCTACTTCAGCTTCTTCCGGTAGTTCTTTAGGATCTAAAAGCTGATTAACGGTCCCTTCTGAAAGGACATGAGGAAGCTTTTTGCTGAGTTTTGGTGTACTCAAATGTTCTGTAGGATTATCGGAACGCAATTCTTCCTCATGGAGAAAAGAAAAGAGCCCCCGCATTGTTGCAAGGCGCCGCGCCAAAGTATGTTCAGACCTTCCTTGGTCCTTTTCTTCAAGGAGAAATAAGAAAAGATCATTCTTCTCACAGGTAGCTAGATCTTTCCCTCTCTTATCTAAGTACTTGCATAATTTCTTCAAATCCCCTTCATAACCCTTTAGGGTATTTGAGGAAAGTCCACGTTCTACATGAAGATAAGTTAAAAACATCTTCAACCAATTCTTAACTGGCATTTCCAATGTAATCCCTCCACTATAGAAATTCTACAGTTGGGGGGATTTTCCTTCGCCTGGATAGGTAACTTATCCATTAGGTTTTTGCTTAGCAGGTATTTTTTAGGGAATAAGTAATTTATCGGTGTAGATAATTTATTGAGCAGGGAAAAACTCAATGACAAATTCACTATGAGGCTCCTCCACTCGCATAGGATTTCCGCTGGGTTTTTCTTCTCGGTCATCTACAGAAGAAACTATAGAGCCGCACAATGTCACTAATTTAGGTAAGATAACTGCTAATAAAATCAGTAATAAAAAAATACGAGCTAGATAAGAAAAGAATTCCGACCATGTCTTTCCCTTCCGCATTTTCTCGACCTCCAGTCGTTTAACTGTATGCAGAAAGGGATTGTCCTGATTCCATTAAAAATAACGCCTGCTACAGGCTAGTTAAACACCTGCAACAGGCAAGTTGCCGAAGAATTGATTGCAATAACTAATGTATTTCTCGCTCTTTAGCATTTAGAAATACGTAGATATCTCCTATAGGTTTACAGCATACAGTGCCGCTCCTAATGCTGCTGTGATTACCGGTTCTTCATAGGTTAACAAAGGCTGATTTATCTCTTGAGCAAGAGCCTTTTTAACCCCTTCATTACAAGCTACACCTCCGGTAAATACAACATCTGGCATAATTCCAACTCTTTGGGCCAAAGTTGCCACACGACTGGCTACAGAATAACAAACTCCCGCCAAAATTTCTTCCTTAGGCTTACCTGCAGAGACATGAGTGATTACCTCTGACTCTGCGAACACAGTACAAAAAGATGAAATCTCTGTGGCATTTTCTGCTTTGGCAGCATAATCCCCAATCTCCTGAAGATTAACTTCTAAAGCTGAGGCCATCACTTCTAAAAAGCGACCAGTCCCAGCAGCACATTTATCATTCATAGCAAATTCTCCTACCCTACCATTAGGCAGGAGTTGGATTACCTTGCTATCCTGACCGCCAATATCGATTATAGTGCGGGCTCCAGGGAAAAGATAATGAATACCTCTAGCTTGGCAAGATATTTCTGATACATCCTTTTCCGCTGGAAAGTTAACTCTACCATAACCTGTAGCTACTGTTCCTTGAACATCATCTTTATGAAGTCCATGTTGAGCTAAGAGCTTTTCTAGGAGGTTAGTTGCAACATCCCGCCCCTGATAACCTCCTCTTGCCGAATCATAGGCGATGATCTCTTTGTCCTCATTTAATAATACTACTTTGACAGTCAAAGAGCCGATATCTACCCCTGCAAAAATTTTAGCCATCTTTTCCTCCCTATCTTAGTGTTTTCTTCTCTAGTCATCAAATGTTTCTAAGAATGCCTGTACCCGATTGCGGATAGGTTCTTCTGCATATGCCCGAGGATCTGCCATATCAGCTTCGATCATCAAGCCAGGAACTCCTGTTTCTTCTGTGACCCTCCGCCGAATTACTTCCTGAACTAGGGAATAAGGCTTACAGGAGCGATTAGAATGCATTACAAATCCATCTGCATTATATTCGCGAATTAGCTCCACTAATTGCCGATATCTGAACTCTGGAGAGCGGTTAAGAAATACTTCTGTATAAGTTGCCGCTAAGCTTTCTAATGGGCTGCCTGGGGCAAGATCTATAGCCCAACCTCCACTATAGGTGTCAGTAACAAAACAGCCCCCCCGCTCAGTAAACATTTTATTAAAACTAAAAACTTTAGGCCAAATGGCAATATTATCCCAGACTAGACGGATTCGTTCATTCTCGACAGCTCCCAACTTTTCCTTATAACGTTCTTCAACCTCCTCATGGAAGGCTTTGTAATATTCAAGTCCAGCTTTCGTTCCCCGCAAAACCACTATGGGAGCCATATGGATAAACAAATCTGGAGCATTGAGAGGAGAAGGTAATTCTCGACAGTATTGGCGGGCTTTTTTCCACAAAGAAGTTGTTTGACTACTGATCTCCATTTGTTTGGCCAATTCCTTTTCGTCTAATGGCCGACCAGTAATCTTCTCCAACTGAATGATCATATCTTTTAGCTGGGCTAAGACATACTCTTTAGCATGATCAGTCATTTCATGGGTTAAATAAGGAGTATCTAAAACTAATAAGGGTACATCGTAATGACGGGCAATGACCTCATACCATTTTAAAACTGTACCGCAAATATTATTACAAGCCACTAGAAGATCTGGTTTGGGCATTCCTCCAAGAGGAGCTAAGTCTGGGCGTAATACTCCGCCGATATTAGAACGGGCATAAGAACAAAGATCCTGGGAATAACCCTCTCCTTCTGCCACTTGACAAAGCTGAGCGGTAGCTTTATTAGTACTATAAATGGCTGCGTATTGTTCCGGATAAGCAGGATGAATTTTAAAGGCTCGCAAAAGTTCTACTGGTGCTCCACTAGTGACCCAAGCAAGAGGTCTTTTCGCTATTTTCCCCCAATAACGATGATAAGTAGTTAAGCCATAATAGCGATTCATGGTTTTTTTCAATTTATCAGCGCTTCTTAAGGGACGGTAATTCCTTTTTTTCGTCACTGGAATCCTCCCCCCTTCTCAGTATCTCGCTGTTCCTGGATACTCTCAATGAAAGCCTGGAGACGGGTCCTTTCCTGTCCTGCAGCTTCGGAACCATCTAATTCTAAAACAAAGGTGCGTAATCCAGCTTTTTGCAAACTTTCTTCTAGGGAAACGGCATCCCAAGCATGAGGCTCACAGAATTTACGAATTAGGATAATAACTCCTTCAGCTTCGTTTTTTAGGGCGGTTTCCTTGACCAGATCAATACGTTCATTGAGACTTTTATTTTTACAGGGACAGGGATCCATTTTTACATATCGCTCTACTAAATCCGTGAAGGGATCTTTACTTTCTTGATAATCACCTGAAAAATGACGGGAGCCAGTACAAGTATCATCTGCTACAACACGACCACCTAGTTCTTCGATCATATTATAGAGACTATCACTTTCCAAAACAGCCCCAGTGATCATCACTTTAACCCTCTGGCCTGAGTGAGAAGTTTCTTCCTCTAGCTGGGGTATGATTTCCTTTAAAATTTCTAAGTACTGTTCTTTTGGCATTAACTGTCCCGCTCGTAAAATAGCCGGGACAAGGGAAGAAGGTAAGAAGGGGCGTATTTTATCTAATTTCTGGACTTGCTCACGAATTTTTTGACAGAGAACCATTGCTTCTCGCAACTTCTCTAAGGGAGGATTTTCCCCAGTGAGAGATTTTAATCCTTCCCAAGCCCCTTCTACTTCTTTTTTATAATATTCAAATCCGCCGGCAGCCTTTAGCATCACTGGGGGTACTATAGTAATATTTTTTGTTTGACCTGCAAATTCCCATATACCGCTTAAACACTGCATTGTATCACAGGTGTGAACAAAGCCAATACCCACTAGATCTCGCCATTGATTTCCCTTTTCCATATCCCAGAGACCACGAGCCAAGGAACAGGAAAATGAAGGCAATTCAGCAGGAGTGGCGGTCTCTGATTTTGGTAGCATCCTTAGGGGTTCAAGCCCAAAGGCCATTACTAACTCTTCGGGAAAATAAGAGCAGCAGAGACCAAAAAAGCGGTGTTGGGGATAACGCTCTTGGCGATTAGCACCTTTTTCTTTAGATTCCGCCAATAGCAAGCTTAAGGGTCCATTTTTGCCCTCTGCAATACTCCACTGATTCATTAATTAGCCTCCTTATACTTATTTGGTAGCTGCTACTTCTTTAGTGCTTATTTCATTGCCTAAGTCTCTTAAAGTTCTACGTAAAATCTTACCAACAGCAGTCTTTGGTAGCTCATCTTTGAAATGAACTTCTTTAGGAACTTTATAAGGTACTAAATGTTTGCGACAAAAGGCAATAATTTCTTTTTCTGTAGCTTCTGCCCCATCTCTCAAGCTAAGGAAGGCTACAACCTTCTCACCACTATATCCATCTTTCACACCAACGACACAGGCTTCACGAACAGCAGGATGTTCATAAAGAACATCTTCCACTTCTCGTGGATATACATTAAAGCCTCCGGTGATAATCATATCTTTTTTTCGATCCACTATATAGAAATAGCCGGATTCATCCATAGTAACAATATCTCCTGTATAAAGCCAACCATCTCTAATAGTG
>JAAZLD010000145.1 GCA_012799495.1 Desulfitobacterium sp.
GGGGAAGATGAGGCTCGCTTCTTGGCCTTATTAAAAGCTAGCAAGAGTCCTGAGGCCACTGAGAAAGATCTAGCAAAGGCGGAATATGCCCGGAATAAGCTTGTAGAGCATAATTTACGTCTAGTTGCCCATCTCGTAAAAAAATTTGACGGAACTGGTGAGGATAGCGATGATCTTATCTCCATAGGGACAATTGGCTTAATCAAAGGAATTGATACTTTTGATCCAGGTAAAGGGACGAAATTGGCAACCTATGCTGCCCGCTGTATTGAAAACGAAATTCTCATGCACCTTCGTTCATTGAAAAAATCTCGGGGAGAGATCTCTCTTTATGACCCAATTGGAACAGATAAGGAGGGCAATCAAATTTCTCTTGTCGAGGTTCTTGCTTCTGAGGGTGAGGCTATTTCCGAGCGGATTGAAAATGAATTTGAACAGCGGGTTCTTTTGGATAAGGTGAAGAATCTGACTCACCGAGAGCGTTTGGTTCTTCAGCTACGCTATGGTTTGATGAATAGTCCCCGGCGGACTCAAAGAGAGATTGCTAAAGCTTTAGGGATATCTCGTTCATATGTGTCACGGATTGAGAAAAAGGCTATTCAAAAACTAGTAGAAGAAATGGAAGACCATGATCCGAGAAACTTCTAATAGGTGGAGAAAGAGGCAGCCTTTTACAGGGCTGCTTTTTTGAATATGAGCAAAAAGCAGATAAAATCAAGGGAAAATGTAATTAAAAAAAGGGGATTTAAATTAGAAGTAGAATAGTTCTAATATTCAGAGGTTAGAGAATTTTCTTTAACCGAAGTATTTAGAGTGCTTATTTTTGAGAAAGGTAAAGGGGAATAGGGAGGTAGAGAAATGGAAGAAGTGGTAATTGTCGGCGGGATGCGCACTCCCATTGGGGATTTTAATGGTTCCCTAAAGGGTTTTAAGGCAACGGATCTAGGAGTTATAGCCTTAAAAGGAGCTCTAGCTAAGGTAGGTATGGAGCCTTCACAGTTAGAAGAGGTAATCGCAGGTCATGTTTACCAAGCAGGGTGTAAAGGAAATCCTGCCCGACAAGTGGCTATGGGAGCAGGTTGTCCTGTGGAAACAGTAGCTGCTACTATCAATCAACAATGTCCTTCATCTATGCGGGCAACGGAAATGATCGCTCAAGAAATTATGTTAGGCAAAATCCAATGTGGAGCTGCTATCGGTATTGAAAGTATGACCAATGTTCCTTATCTTCTTCTCAAAGCTAGAGGAGGATATCGGATGGGTAATGATACCCTTTATGATAGCCTGCTCTATGATGCCTTGGTAGATGCTTTCTATAATTACCATGTGGGAATTACAGCAGAAAACTTAGCAGAAATGTACAATATCAGTCGGGAAGAGCAGGATGAGTATTCTGCAGAAAGTCACCGCCGGGCTGTTAAAGCTATTCAAGAGGGGATTTTTAAAGAAGAGATAGTTCCAGTGGAGATCGTTACTAAAAAAGCCACAACTATCTTTGATACTGATGAACATCCTCGCTCTGATGCCACATTAGAGAATTTGGCAAAATTAAGGCCAGCCTTTAAAAAGGATGGCACTGTAACAGCAGGAAATGCTTCCAGTCTTTATGATGGTGCATCAGCTTTAATTATGATGTCTAAGACTAAGGCTCAGGAATTAGGAATTAATCCATTAGCACGCATCGTTGCTACAGCATCAGCTTCTGTAGATCCTAAGGTTATGGGTATCGGGGTAGTTCCAGCAGTGGAGAGAGTTCTGAAACTAGCTAATATGAGCAAAGAGGATATTGAACTATGGGAAATAAATGAGGCCTTTGCTGCTCAGTTCCTAGCTTGTAATCGGGAACTTAACCTTGACTTAGATAAGGTTAATGTGAATGGCTCTGGGATATCCTTAGGGCATCCAGTGGGAATGACTGGTGCTAGGCTTATCCTAACTCTAATCCGTGAACTCCATCGCCAAAAGAAACAATTTGGCTGTGCATCTCTATGCGCTGGTGGTGGTCCAGCTATGGCAGTGATAGTGGAAGCATTGTAGTAAGTTTAAAGTTATAGAATAAGACAAAAAGCTATCTTAACCTATTTGAGAATAAAAAATAAAAAAGAAAAACGAGAGGGAAAAGTAAGAGTATGAGTACAAGTACAAAGTACAAGTACAAGTACAAGCAAACTATCAGCATATTTTAGGAGTTCGATTTAAGAAAATAAAAAAATATAAAGATAGAGAAAATGGGTAGTTTGAAAGGGTAACTGGGAGGAGTAATATTTTGGTGGAAAACAAACTACGAATCTTGGCCATTAACCCTGGGTCAACCTCTACAAAGATCGGAGTTTACGAGGAGGGAAGTTGGCTTTTAGAAAGAACAATCCGCTATGAATATGCGGATCTAAAAGATTTTGCCAACATTGTTGAACAAAAGGATATGCGTAAGTCCTTTATCTTAGAGGCTCTTAAGGAAGAAAACATTCCTTTATCATCTATTAAGGCTATAGTAGGTCGAGGTGGAATAGTCAAGCCTGTAGAATCTGGTACTTATTTGGTTAATGATAAACTTTTTCATGATTTAACCCATGGAGATGGAACTCGCCATGCTTCTTCCTTAGGGGGAATTATAGGGTATGAATTGGGCAAGGAGCTTGGTATCCAGGCTTATATAGTGGATCCAGTGGTTGTAGATGAAATGATTCCTATAGCCAAAATTACTGGAATCAAAGGAATAGAACGACGGAGTATTTTCCATGCTTTGAACTCTAAATTTATTGCTAGACGTCTCAGTGAAAAATTAAATAAAGAGTATTCTCATAGTCGGTTAATTGTGGCTCATCTTGGAGGAGGAATATCAGTCAGTGCTCACTTAGGAGGTAAAGTTATTGATGTGAATGACGCTGCGGCAGGAGAGGGACCCTTTTCACCGGAGCGAGCAGGAACTTTGCCTAGTGCAGGATTGATTGAACTATGTTTCTCTGGATTATATACCAAAGAAGAGGTTTATAACTTGGTCATGTCCCAAAGTGGTATGCTAATGCATCTAGGTACTAAGAATCTTCAAGAAGTTGAAAAAAGGGTTCAGGAAGGAGATGAGTATGGAAAATTAGTAGTTGAAGCTATGGCTTACCAAGTATCTAAGCAAATCGGGGCTATGGTAGCTGCTTTGGAGGGTGAAGTAGAGGGTATTGCATTAACTGGTGGTTTAGCATATAGCAAGACCTTTACGGAGTTAGTTAAGAGGAGAGTTGAAAAATTTGCTCCAGTTCATATCTATCCGGGAGAAGATGAACTTTTAGCATTGGTAGAAGGAGTATTGATGGTCTTAAACAACAAGGTTAAAGCCAAAGAATATTTAGGATAAAGGAGCGTAAAAATATGAAGATGTTCGACAAATTATTAGAACAAGTCAGAGGAGAATCCCCCCAAAGAATTGCCGTAGCTGCAGCCCACGATAAGCGGGTATTAGAGGCGGTTTTTAATGCTAAGGAAAGAGGAGTCGGTATCCCCATTTTAGTTGGTAAAGAAGATAAAATCCGCCAGTATACTGATGAATTAGGTATTGACCTCCAAGATACTACTGTTATTGATGAGCCAAACCACATGCAAGCAGCTCTTTATGCCAGTAATATGGTTCGCCAAGGTGAAGCAGATCTCTTGATGAAAGGGATTCTTCATACAGCGGAAATTATGAGAGCGGTTTTAAATAGAGAGAAAGGACTTCGTCAGGGTAATGTTATCAGTCATACAGCTATTTTAGAAATTGAGGGCTTAGATCGGTTGCTTTTTGTGACGGATGCTGGAATGGTTATTGATCCCTCACTGGATCAGAAGATTGAGATTATCCTTAATGCTTCCATAATAGCCAAAGCACTAGGGATAGAAATGCCCAAAGTAGCTGTTTTATCTGCTTTGGAAATCGTAAATCCTAATATGCCTTCTTCTTTAGATGGCTCTACTTTAACCCAGATGAATCGTCGTGGACAGATTGAAGGGTGTATAGTAGATGGGCCATTGGCTTTGGACACTGCTGTAAGTGTTGAACGGGCTAGCCATAAGGATGTTAAAGGTAGTGAGGTAGCAGGGGTAGCTGATATTCTCTTAGTACCAAATATTGAAACAGGTAATGCTATTTATAAAGCAGCTACTACTTTTGCTAATTTCCGTTCGGCAGGTGTAATCTTAGGTGCGAAGGTTCCAATTATTTTACCTAGCCGTGCAGATACAGCTGAGTCCAAATTCTTATCTATTGTAGTGGCTTCCCGAGTTGCCACTTATTTAGCAGAGCAAAGGGAAAAGAATAAAAGATAACAGAGTCTAGGTCTGAATCAAGGGGACAAGTAATTGAACCAAGGGGACAGGTAAAATGGCACACTTGCTGTGCCATTTTACCTGTCCCCTTGGTTCATCTATCTTCTAGTTCGCTTTTTTTATATAATACTTGTAAAAAGTGTAGAAATATTATATATAATATGATTGTCCGTATTTTTCAATATAACTTAGAGGAGAAGTAATAGATGGAGAAAAAATTAGATGCCTTTAAAGCTGCCTTTCCCTATACCCTGCCAGTTATGACGGGATATTTATTTTTAGGGATGGCTTTCGGGATTCTTTTGGATGCTCGGGGATACCATTTTGGCTGGGCTATTCTTATGAGTGTTTTTATTTATGCTGGCTCTATGCAGTACGTAGCTATTACATTATTGACTTCTGCTTTCAATCCACTTAATGCTTTTATAATGACTTTAATGGTTAATGCTCGCCACCTTTTTTATGGTCTATCCCTATTAGATAAATTTAGTACTACCGGTAAGAAAAAGCCTTATTTAATGTTTGGGTTAACTGATGAGACCTTTTCCATTCTTTGTGCAGCTAATCCTCCAGCGGGTGTGGATCGAGGCTGGTTTATGTTTTTTATTACTATCTTAAACCAAAGCTACTGGATCATCGCTTGTGCTTTAGGTGGGATTCTAGGGTCCTTAGTATCCTTTAATACCAAGGGAATTGATTTTGTCATGACTGCCCTTTTCGTAGTTATTTTCTTAGAACAATGGTTATCCCAAAAGAACCATGCTCCTGCTCTAATTGGTTTAGGAGCATCCATACTAACTTTACTTATTTTTGGGCCGGATAACTTTATTATTCCTGCCATGATTTTGATACTCTTAACCTTTACCTTACTGCGGAAGCCCTTAGAGGCTAGGTTTGAGGAAAAACTCGAACCGACCCCCGAGTCTGGAAAATAACTTTCTAGGTATATAGAATTACTACTTACTGGATTATCGACAGGCTATTTCCAAGGCGAATATTCCATGTAAATTCCAAATGGTTTTTAAGGGAGTAACTTAGTAATCCTCAAGGAATTTCCGGTTAATTCACAATGATTTTCCAGTTAACTTCTAAGAATTTCAGTAAATATATCTTACGGTTAAAGGAGAAAAGAGATATGATACTTACCATTCCTCAATCCTTAATTATCATCGCTGTAATTGCCATAGGGACATTTTTAACTAGGGCTCTGCCCTTTATCCTTTTTCCTGCTCATAAAGAAACCCCTGCTTTTGTTCGTTATTTAGGAAATGTGATTCCCTTTGCGGCTATTGCTATGTTGGTGATTTATTGTTTAAAAAACGTATCCCTTCTGGCAGCACCTTATGGTTTACCTGAAGGGATTGCAATTGCTTTTATCTTATTTATCCATCTTTGGCGGAGAAATGTCCTCCTAAGTATTGGGGGAGGTACTCTTCTCTATATGGCTTTAGTTCAATTTGTTTTTGTTTAGTATCCTTTGGCCGACTTTTTCTCCTAAAAGGACAGAAGTTTCAAATCCTTTCTCTGTCTGTTCAATAATGTCTCGGTCAACGGTTACATAGCCCTTTTCTAGGAAAAGAATAACTGTGGAGCCTCCGAATTTAAAGTATCCTTTTTCATCTCCCCGGTTAACTTTTTTATGGGGAGTATAAGTTTGGATGATGGAACCTACGAAAGTTGCTCCTACTTCAACATAGAGAATATCCCCAAAGTGATCCGAGCGAAAAACACTCCATTCTCTTTTATTGGCACAAAAGAGTTTATCGACTTTTTGTAAGGCTAGGGGATTGACGGAGTAATAGGATCCCTTAATTTTTCTAGTAGGTCCACAATAGCCACTATCGATAAAGTGAAAACGATGATAATCTGTGGGACAAAGACGCAAGATTAAGCAGGTTCCCCCTTGGTACTTTTCGGCTATGTAAGAGTCCTGAATTAGCTCTCTTAGACTATAAGTTATCCCTTTGACTTGGACTAAACGATCCATATGAATATTTTCGTAAGCGAGAAGCTTTCCATCTCCTAAAGAGATAAAGGAATTGATATCCTGAGGGATTTTACGGGCTGATTCTTTAAGCTTTCTATAAAAAAAATCATTAAAAGAGGAAAATTCCTCGATGTTTTTTTCAGAGGTGGAGAGATCAAGGGCAAATTTGTTGACAAAGGGATGAATTTTACGGCGGCTGATAGGCCGATCTAAGTACCACCCATAAAAGCTAGAACAGGCTTTCTTTTTGATGATCTTCTCTAAAAATGTCATCCCCACAGGTGATGAGTAAGTCCAGCTAATGATTTTTCCCCCAACGACCTTTTCTTTTTGATAAGTTTTAGTTTTGCGATCATAATATTTAATCAATTATTTCAACTCCCAGAGTTCATTTTATAAGGTTTTTCTTTTTTACACCAGAGTTAATTTTTCGCATATATTGTATAGATTTTACGATTTTTCCCCTTTTCTATTGTACTTGCTCAGATTGGCACTCTGGGATATAATAAGTAAAAAATGCCATATGTGGAGGATATAATGTTTAAACTTTTTAAGCCTACCTATCAAGCAGATTCACTAGACAGTATCCCCATAGA
>JAAZLD010000146.1 GCA_012799495.1 Desulfitobacterium sp.
GCATGCTTATGCAGATACTTTTTCCCATCAAGGGTTTAGTGGCCTTTTAAGCAAAGTTAATGCTATCAATAATTGCCAAGTGGAGACGAAACTTTCCCTCCAATGGTTAGAGCGTTTCTCCCTTTTCCTAAAAAATATCGGGGAGGAGAAATTGGAAAAGTATTTAGGCACCTTTATACCTGGGTATGGCCATGCCCAAGCAATGGATCTCCCAGATCTCCCTTATTTAACCTGGTCCTATGAATATGATCATAGCGATGATTTTAAAGGGAATTATGCCAGGGTAGTAGTTAATAACCCAGAAAGATATCAAAGGGCCTTTGAAAAAATCAGAGCAGTTTTGCAACACTATCTGGAACTTTATCCTCACCATCGGGATGAAAGTGTAAACTTTGATTCATTTTCTACTTTGTACGAAGCACTTTTGCTCTTTAGCCATGATAAGGGGCGTATTACCCATTGGCAAAATACTTTAGTTAAAACTGGTCTCTTTGCACCTGAAGACCGTGAATATTACACTTACACCGATGATTTATGGCTAAAAGAGGCCTTTATTAATTACGATTACCACAAATTTCACAATCGCCGGGTGGAAAATGCCATAACGGTAGAAAACTTTAAGGAAAGTAGTTGGTATAGATTTATTCAAGGGGTAAAGTGGTATAAGAGAAAGTTCTTTTATTATAGTAAGGAACTGGGGCTTTATTTCCCCAGTTAGTGAAGGTTCTGGGAATTAGCATACTCTACCATAGCCTGGTTTAAAGAGGCATATTCCTGGTTGGTTTCCGGTGCATGGAGCCATTGACTAGCAGGGGAGTCAGGATTGAAAAATTCCCGGAACTCTTCGAAGTTTTCATCGGCATAGGCTTCTCGAAAACCTTGTAAATTGAAATGAGCTATAAAATTACAGTTAAGATTCAGATGATAGTATAACTCTTTGTTAATTAATCTAGAGTTTTGTTTATCCATGACTTTTTTAAAGTTCCTTAAGACTTTTTCCCTTTGCTCTTCTGTCATTTTAAACATGATAATTCTCCTCATATTTGATGATATCTACTGCTTTCAAGGCCTAAGTCCCTAGCAAAAACGAATTAGGCTTGATTGTTAAATAATATAACCTTTTTGTTGAGAAATATGTTCTAAGAGAAAAGGAAGTGCTTTTATCTTTCTAATATAAGGCACTTCATTTTATGACAATACCTTTTACCTAAGTACTAATAGTGATCTGGATTTTTAGGAATAATGAACCAGGCGACAATATAAGCGAAGAAACCCATTCCGGCTCCAAAAATTGCTATAACCATAGCTAAACGTATTAAAGTTGGATCAATATCAAAATATTCTCCTAGCCCACCACAAACCCCAGCGATCATTTTTTCCTGTCCGGAACGGTATAAGCGCTTTTTCATCTTTCCGCCTCCCTAAAATATTTTTACTAATTCTCTTTTATTAATACGTAGAGAAGATGGAATTTGTTTATTAAATCTATACTTATACATATTTTTAATGCCTCTGTAAAATAATAGGAAATGAATTTATAGGAGGTGTTTTTTAACTATGCAACTAAGTCAAAAAGAAAGAATGTACCTTGAAGATCTTAAAAGTCATGAAGAACTTTGTATTGAAAAATATACAAAGTATGCTAACGAATCAGAATGCCAGAATTTACAACAGATCTTTCAGAATCTGGCCAGTAAA
>JAAZLD010000147.1 GCA_012799495.1 Desulfitobacterium sp.
AAGAACAATAAAATCCGCTCCAGCTGCCTCAAGGCTTAAAGCTGCCCTTGCTAGTATTTCCCCAGCTTTTTCCCATTCATCATTTCTTTGGCAGATTTCGATTTCCTCAAAATCCACACTGTACAGAACACATTTTGCCGAGTGCAGACCACCTAGTCTCTCCTTCACTTCTTCATTTATAAGGCGGTAGTACTCCAATGAGGACTCCCAACTCATTCCTCCGATTAAGCCAATTGTTTTCATCATATGTACCTCCAAATCTCCATCTAATTGCAACTTTCATATAACCATATAATCTGCTTACCTATAACTTTCTCCAATAACCTTTATACCCCTTGGAGATTTTAACAATAAGGATATCTTGGCCCGGTCTTTGGCAAATAACGCTCGAATCTTAGCCAGGAATATACTCTTGATGCTAATAACAATAGCGGCAAAAATGAAAGATAATAGTAACCTTCTCCATCCTAATCTCCTCCCCTAGTAGGCCCCTCGCAAAAGGGGCTTTTCTCTTTTCACAATAGATTCCCATAGGAAGTGTAGTTTCCGCAAAAGAGAGTTATTATCATAATTATGATATAATACCATTAGATATAATGATAAGGTGGTGTGGTTTATGCCTGTAATAAAACCAATATCTGATTTAAGAAATAACTTTAACGAAATATCCGAAATTTGCCATAAGGAAGGTGAGCCTGTTTTTATTACCAAAAATGGTCAAGGAGACCTGGTTGTAATGAGTATGGCTCTTTATGAAAAACAACAAGCTTTGCTAGATCTTTATCGGAAATTAGGGGAAGCAGAAGCACAAAGTGCTTCAGGTATGCCAAGAGTTTCACATGAAGAACTTATGGGCAAGTTGAGGAATCGAGTCAATGAAAAATAAGTTTCGAGTTGAGTATCTACCTATTGCTGAAAAAGATCTGACAGAAATCCTAGAGTATATCCTAATTGACAACCCGGCAGCCGCATTGAACTTCTTGGATGAAATTGATAAAGCCATATCGGAATTATCCTCTTTTCCTTATATGGGGAGTATTCCTAAGGACCAAAGGCTCATCCTTCTTAATTATAGGATGCTGATAGTAGAGAATTATTTAGTATTCTACGTTGTCCTTGAGGATGAAGAGGTGGTTGAAATCCGTAGAATTTTACACGGAAAAAGAAAGTACGACTTTTTAGTCTAACTATGAAAAACAATAACGTTTGAGAATTTGCGCTGCACCATACCACTTTGCACTAGCTGGGTAGCGCCTATATATATTATCTGTACATAATTGCTTATCGTTCACTACAATATTATCTACTTAGCTATTGAAAATCCTGCAACTGATATCTCTTTCCTTTGATCCCCTCTTCAATTACCAATTCCGCGTCATACAGGGCTTCTTTTATCTCTTGGAGTAGTTCTGGAGAAACTTTATCCACATTCCAAGGATCAATAATTTCATGAGGTTTGATGCGATAGCTGATGGTTAGAGTAAACACATTCCCTTCGGAGCTAAATCCGGATCCGTTTCTTACTCCTTCCTTCTCCATAGAAAAACTGTTTTCCGTCAGCTGAAAAAGCCTCTCCTTGGGTTCAATTCTTATTTTATCCTTTTCGAATAGGTATCCAGCATTTTTATCTCTAGGCCAGTTTTGAAAATTAAACTGATAATTAATCTCCTTTGGCGGCTCCTGTCCTTCCATTACCGTATAATGCTCAGCATCCGACACATATCCTTGTACGGATATAAGCTTCAAGGGATGGATAATACCATTGAGCCCTATATAAAGAATCAGCACACCTCCTATAGCAAGGGCGAGTATTTTGGGTATTTTAGCTAGGATCTTAGACTTTTCCCAAAAAGGTTCCTCTTCCTGGACTTTGGTCAGTGAATTCAACAGAATATAACCACCAGCTACCCCAGCCATGAATGTTCCCAAGGTTCCAAACCTAAAATACATAATACCCAAATGTTGGGACAGTTCATGTGATGGAATATATAAAAATAGAACCCAGGAAAAACAAATCAAGAGAGCTGGCAGGCCAATGATCAATAATTTTAGCCAGTCATATTTGATGGCACCAGGCTTGCGCAGCTGGGTTATTACTTGGGGCAGAGCAAGATAGGCTCCCATAATCACTGAAAAGAGAGCGTTATAAAAAATGAAGGGCATATAATTGAAATCACTTTGGTAAGTAACCTTCAACATTTCAGAGTATCGAACCCCAAGATATATCAGTACGATTAGTCCTACTCCATATAGTAAATACATAGCAAGACGCTTCATCAAAACAAATCACCTCCACTTTATAAACGATACAATGGTTTCTTGAAATCACTCCCTTCTAAGACTTTTTCTGTTAAATCATAGTTTCGACAACATGTCACTATTCCTTCTAAATTCCTACCATTGAAATAATTAGGTTGATTATGTGGAGGGCTTTTCATATAAGCTTTTCATATATCCGAAAATATAACAAGGGCTCGGTCATGGGTTACTATCCATTACCGAGCCTTTTGGCTTGATAATCATCAGATTGGTTAGGGTCACTCATTGGCAGAATTTCGAGTCAAACTCAAGAATAATATCCGAGAATGCTTTGATCAGTTCTTGTCTACTTTTTTCCCGTAGTGTCTTACTAATTTCCACTTGTATGGCATTAAAGCCATACATCAACGAATTCTTATTCTCTAATAGGAGTATTGTTTTTCATCTTATCTTCTGACAAGAGTAAAAAGGAATTAAATGTCAAGTGGAGAACATATACTGTGTAAAATAAAAGGAAAAGTCCCCCACTCTGGTTTATTTGATAGTTGGAAATGATGAGAGATAAGCCAAGGGGGTTTATAAGTTATGGTAACTACCACCACATATTAAGGAAATATCACGTAGTTATCTCAGGCATAGTGAATCTAATGTTTTTTGGTGGGTAAGAACTCCTAATGCTGAAGCATCTAAACAGCTCTTTATCAATTTTTATGATGGAGAAATCCTTTTTGATTATCAAAAAGAGTAATATTAGATAAGGGGTAGCTAGGCTACCCCTCCTCGTCAGAATCCCATCAAAGGCTCAGCTTATCATCAGCAGTGCTTTATCCTTTGATGGGCAAGAGCCATATACCAGTCCCTTTTCCCTTGGCGAACACTATTTTGTAATTCCGGGGAAAGGGGTTTTTGGTTTTGGATTAAAGCTTTGAGGATACCCGCTCGTTTTGTATCTCCCAGTAAGACAAATCCTTTGAGGATATTCCCCTGCCAAACTAGATATTGATAAGAGGGGTTCCCAGCGGAGTTCAGCTTATCATACTCCTCAATATGCCAGGTAGTTGAGTCCCTTTGTTGGTCTATTTCACCTTGTGGATCTTGGGGTGGTTTAATTATTCCTACTGATATAATCCTCAGACCAAAGAAATCTACTGAATTCATCCCCATGGAACCTTCATAGGCTGTCTTTTTACCTGCCATATTCAAGGCGGCGATGCGACCTTGTTCTGTGGCGTTGGGCCAGATGGCGTTGATCCGTGGGCACTCCCGCAGGTAGTCCCAGGCTTCCGCCACATCCCCTGCGGCATAGACATTAGGAAGGTTAGTCTCCATATATTCATTGACTAGAATTCCCTGGCCTATTTTGAGGCCGGAATATCTAAAAGGCTCTACATTAGGCCGGACTCCTTTGCCAATGATCACTAAATCGGCTGCAAGAGTTTGGCCACTATTAAGCTCTACTCCCTCTACATGCTCTTGGCCCTTAATTGCTATGACATCAGAATTAAGGATGATCTTAATCCCCTGGTCTTGAAGATGTTTCTCCAATTTTTTAGCTGCTTGGGGGTTAAGCATTTGGGAAAGGATATAGCCTGAGGATACCACTACATGGACTTCCAGTCCCTGTTTCCTCAAGGCATAGGCAGATTTTAGACTGACTAATCCACCCCCGATAATTACAGCTTTTTTCCCAGGCTGAAGTAGGGCTTTGATGTTTTGGGCATCTTCCATATTACGCAGGGTAAAAACTTCCGGCAGGGTGGAGCCTGGAAGATCCAGTTTTACAGCAGAAGCACCGGTAGCAATAAGGCAGCGGTCATATTCGAAAACTTCCCCAGTATCTGTCCTAACCTTTTGCCCCTCTGGATCAAGTTCCGTGACCTTGCAGCCATAATGAATATCAAGGTTGAGCTTAGCTAATTCCTCAGGGGTACGGAGATAGAGCTCTTCTTCCTCGATATCCCCTGCTAAAAAGTAAGTGGTTAGACAACGGGAATAGGAAGGAAAAGGGTCTGCTGTAAGGATGGTTATTTTTCCTTTCGGATCAGCTTTTCGCAGTTCTTCGGCTGCAAAGAGCCCTGCCGCACTGTTGCCGATAATACAGTAGTTCATAAATATTCCTCCCCAGAGCCTATTTATCTAAGCCCAGTGCCTCCCGTTTCATCCGGATATCCTCCATGAGTCCGAGAGCTGCTTTGTGGGGATCTGTTTCCACATAGAATTTGCCGCCGATTACTTCTGT
Organism: Desulfitobacterium sp.; assembly: GCA_012799495.1. GTDB lineage: Bacteria > Bacillota > Desulfitobacteriia > Desulfitobacteriales > Desulfitobacteriaceae > Desulfitobacterium. Next base: position 4,499 of record JAAZLD010000147.1, read on the forward strand.
TAAGCCATCTGTCAGAAGTTCTGCCACTTGTTTGCTGCCTAAAACTGGTGGTACAACTCCCAAATGAGTGGTAATACCCATGGCTACAGCCCAAGTACCGATACTGAGGGCTTTTTCATGCTGAGGTTCAGGAGCGCTGGCAGCTACAGGTAGGGCGGCAGAGTCTACTCCCAGATAATTAGCTAGAGCAGTTACTAAATCACCAATGCGAGAATTATCCACACAGCTTCCCATGTGGAGTACTGGTGGTAGAGGAGCCCCGAGACCAGCGGCTTCCCCGATAGCTGTAAGAACTGCCTTGAGGGTTTCTCCGGCATATTTTTCCGTTCCTTCTGAATTCATCATGCCAGCTTTGGCTAATGCATGAGCTGAACAACCAGTAGCTACCACCAGGATATTGTTTTTCAGGAGTTCTTTCACCAATTCCACATGAAAGAGATCTTGTTTTATTTTTACGTTGTTACAGCCAACAGTGGCTACAACGCCTACAATATTGCCGTTGACGATATTATCCACTAAAGGTTTTAGAGGCTGATCCCCATCTAATTTAGCTAATGCGCCCACGATGGCTTCCACACTAAAGCCAGCCACAATTTGCGCTTTATAATCAGGGATATGAACTTTGTTAGGATCTCGCCGTCCATAAGCTGCGATAGCTTTTCTCACGATTTCCTGGGCAGCTGCGTCTGCTTCTTCTAGGGTAAAGGGAACATGAGTTGCTCCAGGGATTTTGACGATGGGCATGGTAGTAATCAGTTCGGTATGGTAACAAGAGGCGATTTGACTTAAGGAGGGCATGATACACTGGACGTCCACCACCATGGCATCCACCGCTCCTGTAACAAGGGCTAATTCCTGAGCCAGGTAGTTTGTAGCTAAGGGAACTCCTTGGCGCATAAGGACTTCATTGCCAGTACAGCAAATTCCCGCCACCTGGATTCCTTTTGCTCCTACAGCCTCTGCTTCTGGGGAAAGAGTTTTAGCCCATTGGACGATTTTTTCTGAA
>JAAZLD010000148.1 GCA_012799495.1 Desulfitobacterium sp.
TATCAATACCATAAAAACAAGAGTAGAGGACAGGAGGAGAGCAGATTAGGACATGGACTTCCTTAGCTCCTACTTTTCTTAGCATTTCCACAATCCGCGAACTAGTAGTTCCTCGGACTATGGAATCATCCACCATAATAACCCGTTTTCCTTTAATTACTTGGGCATTGGCATTAAGTTTAATCCGCACTGCCACTTCTCGCATATCTTGATTAGGCTTAATAAAGGTTCGTCCCACATAGCGATTTTTTAAAAGCCCCTGAGCAAAGGGGATTCCCGATTCTTGGGCATAACCTAAAGCTGCTGATGTTCCAGAATCCGGTACAGGAATGACAATATCCGCATCTATAGGACACTCTTTGGCTAGTTCAATCCCCATCCGTAGCCGGCTTTCCGTCACATTGACAGTATCAATAGTACTATCCGGTCTAGCAAAATAAATATATTCAAAGGCACAGAGGGCTGTCTTTTCCTTAGGAAGGCCCTGACGAGAGTGAAGTCCCTCTTCATCAATAGTAATAATCTCACCTGGCTCTACATCTCGGACAAATTCAGCCCCAATAGTATCTAGAGCACAGCTTTCTGAAGCTAAACAATAACGTCCTTCGATTTTACCAATACATAAGGGACGTATCCCATAAGGATCCCGGACTCCGATGATCTTATTTTCGGAAGCTAATACTATGGTATAAGCTCCTTTAATATCCAACATGGTCTTGATTAGAGCATCTTGGATGGTACTACGGGAATATTTAGCGATTAGCTGAACGATTACTTCAGTATCTACTGTAGTTTGGAAAACAGCCCCCTCTTGGGTCAGCTCCTCTCTTAGCTCTCGAGCATTAATAATATTTCCATTATGAGCTAGAGCCATCATCCCTTTTTGATAATGGACTACCAAAGGCTGAGCATTAGCCTGGAGGCTAGAACCTGAAGTGGAATAACGAACATGCCCAATAGCCATCTTCCCCTGTAATTTCTGGAGGATTTCCTCGGAAAAAACCTCCATAACCAAACCCATCCCCTTATGAACTTCAATATTTTTTCCATTGAAGACAGCTATACCAGCACTTTCCTGTCCCCGATGTTGAAGGGCATAAAGGCCAAAATAGGTTAGACGAGCAACCTCTTGCTCCGGGGCATAGATTGCGAATACACCGCATTCTTCTTTTGGTTTATCCTCCCAGAGTTCTCTCAACTTAATATCCCCCAATTCTCTTGGATTCCTTACTTAACACCTCTTGCAAGCTAGTCCCGAAGTTTTTTCTGGATAGCTTGATCCTTAGCCTCTACTCCTTGAGCCATATTAACCCGGTACTGCTGTAAGGATTCTTTCAGACTTCGATCAGTTATACTGAGCATTTGCACAGCTAAAAGTCCTGCATTCTTAGCCCCATTGATCCCTACTGTTGCCACAGGTACCCCTGGAGGCATTTGGACTATAGCGTAAAGGGCATCTACTCCTTCTAAAGCACCACTGCGAATAGGTACCCCGATGACGGGTAAGGTGGTAGCTCCAGCTACTACCCCAGGGAGATGAGCAGCCATACCTGCTCCGGCAATAATAACCTTTCCACCTTGACCTTCGAATTCTTTCACCCAATTTAAAGTCCGCTCTAATGTACGGTGAGCTGAAGATACTTTTACTTCAAAGGAAATACCAAATTCCTCTAAGATTTCAATGGCATCTTCCATAACCTTAAAATCCGAGTCACTGCCCATGACAATACCTACTTGATTCATAATCATCCTCCACTCTTAACTTCGAAAATAGTTCACACCATTGCCGAAGATATTCTGAACTTTCTTGCCTGAAATATTGATAGCTACTTGAACTCCAGTCCGCTCTGAATGACCCATTTTACCAAAGACCCTACCATCGGGACTGGTAATTCCTTCGATAGCTTCCATAGAACCAAAAGGATTATATTTTGATTCACCACTTGCCTTACCCTGAGAATCTACATATTGGGTAGGGATTTGTCCTTTTTGGATAAGCCCCTGGAGTACTTCTGGTTTAGCTACAAACCGCCCTTCCCCACTAGATACAGGGATAGTGTGGATATCCCCTACTTCCATACCTCTGAACCAAGGAGACAAAGTTGAAACTACTTTGGTATTAACCATAGTGGAAACATGGCGACCGATCTTATTCGTCGTAAGAGCTATAGAATCATCTACAAAATCCCGGATCTCACCATAAGGGAGTAAGCCAAGTCTCACTAAAGCTTGGAATCCGCTACCGATACCTAAGATCAAACCATCTCTTTCTGAGAGCAATTCCATAATAGCTTCTTTAAGCCGGGGATGCCGGAAAAGGGTAGAGATATGTTTTCCTGTATCTACTGGTTCACCAGACCCCCCTGGAAGCATGATTATATTAGCCTTTTGGATCTTCTTAGCTAAAGCCTCTATGGATTCTTCCAGATGGACTGGGGTAAGGTTACGAACCACCATAGTTTCCACAGCTGCTCCTGCCTTAGAAAAAGCTAACTCAGCATCATATTCACCATTAGTACCAGGGAAAATAGGAATGAAAACAAGAGGTTTGGCAAATTTCACAGTAGGTCGGTATTCATTCCGCTCTTTATAAGAGATTTCTTGAGGTTGAGGGATTCCTTCTCCTTCAATTGGGAAAACACTGGCTAAGGGTTTTTCCCAGGTGGTAATAGCTTCTTCTAAGGTAATCTCCAAGTTCTCCCCACGGATCACCGCTTCTTCCTGAGTATTCCCCAGGACTAGATATTCCACCTCTCCAAACACTTCTTCTAAATCTACTGAATTAGGAATTTCCAATATAATAGAGCCATAATCGGGACGGAAATAATCTTCTGGCTTTAGTGTTCCAGTTAGATTAATTCCCAGATTATTACCAAAGGCCATTTTGCTTAAAGCTGCCGCAATTCCTCCCATCCCTACGTTATGAGATGCTAGGACTTTACCTTTTTTGATAAGCTCATGAACTTTGCGGAAGTTCTTGGTTAAATGTTCAAAATCTATTACTTCCTCTTCGTCCCGGCGAGCAGGCACTAAGAGGATCTGACTGTCTGCTTTTTTAAACTCTTGAGATACTACATTTTTCGTGTTCAAAATTCCCACAGCAAAAGACACTAAGGTAGGAGGAACATGGAGATCATTAAAGGTACCAGACATACTGTCTTTACCACCGATAGCAGCTATTCCTAATTCTCTTTGAACAGTAAGAGCACCTAGGAGGGCGCTGAAAGGTTTGCCCCATCTTTGTGGTTCTTCCCCTAATCTTTCGAAATATTCCTGGAAAGTCAATCGGATCTTACTATAGTCCCCACCCAAAGCAACCATTTTCGTTACGGAATCCACCACAGCATATAATCCTCCGTGGAAGGGGCTCCATTTAGCTAATTGAGGATTATAGCCAAAAGTCATAGCTGTGGCTGTTGTGGTTTCCCCTTCGAGAAGGGGGATTTTCGAGACCATTCCTAAAGCAGGGGTCACTTGGTTTTTACCACCTAAAGGCATCAATACAGCATTTCCTCCGATGGAACTATCAAATTGTTCCACTAGACCTTTTTGGCTAGAAACATTGAGATCTTGAAGATTATTAAGCCAGGCTTCCCGGAGATTTTTTCCTTCCAAAAGGGCTTTTTCTTGGGACTTAAAGTAGTTAGATTGAGGATCGGGAAGTTTTACTTCAACTTGGGTTTTTTGTTTAACTCCATTTGTATCTAAAAATTCTCGGCTAATATCTACGATTGCTTCTCCCCGCCAGAATATTTTTAAACGAGGATCAGAAGTAACATCTGCTACTTTAGTTGCCTCTAGATTTTCCCCATCTGCATAAGCGATAAAATCTTGCAAATCCTCACTACTAATTACAACAGCCATCCGTTCCTGGGATTCGGAGATGGCTAATTCTGTACCATCTAATCCTTCGTATTTGGTAGGTACAGCATCTAAATTTATTTCTAAACCATCAGTCAGTTCACCAATAGCTACAGATACCCCACCTGCTCCAAAGTCATTGCATTTTTTGATCATGGTACTAACTTGGGGATTACGGAACAAACGCTGAATATTCCGCTCGATAGGGGGATTACCTTTTTGAACATCAGAGCCACAAGTAATAAGGGATTCAGTTGTATGTTCTTTGGAGGATCCTGTGGCTCCACCACAACCATCCCGTCCGGTCCTTCCTCCCACCAGGACTACCACATCACCTGGTTGAGGAGTATGGCGAACTACATTTTTCCGAGGAGCTGCAGCCACAACGGCACCTAGTTCCATTCTTTTAGCCACAAAATCTTCATCATAAAATTCCACTACCTGACCTGCAGAAACACCGATTTGGTTCCCGTAAGAACTATATCCAGCTGCCGCTTCCCTAGTAATTTTCCGTTGGGGAAGTTTCCCTGGGAGGGTATCTTCGATCTTTGTCTGAGGGTCAGCACTACCTGTAATCCGCATAGCTTGATAAACATAGGTTCGACCAGATAAAGGATCGCGAATAGCACCACCTAAACAGGTATTGGCACCGCCAAAGGGTTCGATTTCTGTAGGGTGGTTATGGGTTTCATTTTTAAACATGACTAGCCATTCTTGTTCTTCCCCATTTACATCTACGGGAACAACAATACTACAAGCATTGATCTCCTCAGATTCATCTAAATCCTCTAGGAGACCTTTTTTCCTTAATTCCTTCATCCCGATTACTGCTATGTCCATTAAATTCAGATCCCGTTCTTCAACCTTGTCCCCATAGACAAAGTTCCGAGCTTCCTTATATCCCTCAAAGGCTTTTTTGATAGGGGATGCAAAGGGACCTTCTTCGATCCTGATCTTCTCAAGACTGGTGTGGAAGGTAGTATGACGACAATGATCAGACCAATAAGTATCGATAAACCTTAACTCTGTGATAGTAGGGTCTCGCTTCTCTTCATCTCGAAAATATTCCTGACAAAAAGCCAAATCTGCCTCACTCATAGCAAGGCCAGCATTCCCGTGATATTCTTCTAACTCTTTAGGTGTCATTTGAATAAAACCAGCGATATTTTCTACTTTGTCAGGAGCAACATTTCCTAAAGTAATGCTTTCAGGCTTGTCCAAGGTAGTTTCCCTAGACTCTACAGGATTGATAAGATAATCCTTAATTTTTTGGAAGTCCTCTTCCGAAATATGACCTTGGAAAACAAGAACCTTGACTCTTCTAACTTCTGGACGTTCCTTAAGGGTAAAGAACTGGATGGAATGAGCTAAGGAGTCAGCATGTTGATCATATTGACCAGGGAGGTATTCCATAGCTAAAAGATAATCATCAGGAGAAAATGTTAAATCCTCATCATACACTAAATCTACTAAAGGATCTCCAAAAACACCTTCTCGAGCTTCCTGAAATTCTTCCTCAGAAAGACCAGAAATGTCAAAATAATTGATTACTCGGAGATTTTTTAACCCTTCAATACCAAGATTTTCCTGCAAATCTTGCAGCATTACCTGTGCCTCAACATTCAATTGGGGCTTTTTCTCAATATAAATTCGTTTAACTCTTTTTTCCATGATGACCTCCCCTTATTTTTCATTTCCATACAACAGGTCCTCTTGTTACAAGAGTTCCATGTAACAAGAGCTTAATGATAGAACTTAATGATAGAACTTAATAATAGAACTTAATAATAGAACTTAATGAAAAACTTAATGCTAAAGTTTAAAAAAGCCCAGGCAGGAAGATTCCACTAAAATTACTGAGTGAAACACCTCCGCCTGGGTTTAATCCCTTCGGTGAAGTCGAATAGCAAAGCTAAGGTACATCCCTCTAGAATCCACCTTAGATTCACTAAACCTGCGCCTTCAGGGAAAAACCCATTGGACACTACGCAGGTAAATTTTCGCTCATAGTCAGGCCATTTCCGGTAGCCTGGTAGAAACTTGCAGACCATATTACTGCGATTATACGAACGCTCTATTCTTTTTTCTCAAATCCCAATAAAGTAACAAACCTTATGGTTTTATTGTAGCCCCTAATACTTAGCAGGTCAACATTTTATTGAGGATTTTCGAACATTTTTTACTTTTTACTAGATCGGA
>JAAZLD010000149.1 GCA_012799495.1 Desulfitobacterium sp.
TACTATCCCTCAATATTATTTAAAAGCTGTACAGGAAGCTCATGATTTGATGCAATATTAATATTGCAAATGAAGTAGCTTTATAGAAAAGGAACAAAATTAGAAAATGGTTAAAAGTTTTCAACCTATAATTACAGACTACTCTAAAATTCTTATTTTGGGCTCTATGCCCGGTGAGGTGTCTTTAGCAAAACACGAATACTATGGAAACCCACGAAACAAATTCTGGCGGATATTTTACTCCCTTATGAATATGGAATACCAAGTTGAGTATGAAAAACGGTATGCAAACCTTCTGGAATGTGGTTGGGCTCTTTGGGATGTTATTCTATCTTGCGAAAGGCAAGGTAGCCTTGATATCAACATAAAGAATGCCATTTCTAACGATTTCAAAGAGCTGTATCGTAGATTTCCAGGACTTAAAATTATTGCTTTTAATGGCACTAAGGCTTACGATATATATCGGCGTCAAGTGGGCTTGGATCTCAAGGATGATCTAGTGTACCATGTTTTACCTTCAACTAGCCCGGCCAATACAATGACCTTTGAAATGAAATTGGAGAAGTGGAGGGTCCTTACACAATACAGGTTTTCAGAGTAAGTAGTATTTTATGAGGTGTTACATGAGAAAGAGTTTTGTGAGAAATAAATTATCGAAAAATAGTTTAATAAGAAGTAATTTAATAAGAAGTAGTTTAATAAGAAAGAGTTTGTTGATGCTAATATTTGTAGCCCTTTTGGGTTTGTTAGCGGGTTGTAATTCTGACGAGAAAATCCCGGAGGCTAAGCCGGCAAATACCAGCCAGGCTCTCGGGGATAAAGATACTTTAGACAAGGAGGATAATAAGCAGCCTCCGGTAGAAGATGAGACAGTAGATTATTCAAAGTTCCAAGGAGTCTGGAAGCTCAAAACAGTCGTGGATGAAGAACTATACTCCTTGACTGCAATGATGGAGTATCTTGGCTCTACAGGGATCCAGATTACAGAAATAAACGGGAATGAGGTTCAGGGGAATATTTACTCGATACAGGGTCCCCCTAGCTATCGGCAAGCTACAGTCTCCTTTTCCGGCGTTATTGAAGATGGCAAATTAACCACTACATATGAAGATACTGGTTGGGAATATACAGGTATTATGGAGTTAGAATTCCGCGAGAAAGGTATTTTGGCTAAGATTACTCGGGATGAGTCTGAGTTTCCAGCCATGTGGGGAATCCCTGAAGGGGAGTTTACTTATATTAGGGCCATCGAAACAGAAAAAGTCCAAGTCACTACTGAGGAGAAAGAGGCTCTAGAGGAGTTTTTGGCGACCACTTCCAAAGATTTGCTACAGCCTTTTGCCGAAGGGGCTTTGACTGACGAGAATATGATTAACTTTGTCTCCCATAGTTTGGCTTTAGGCAAAATAGATCTTAGTAAATACGGAGATAAAGTGATTCTTGGTCCAGATATAGTATTTGAGGAATCTGTCCTAGATGATATAACCAAGAGGTATTTTAACTCTACAGTGAAGAAGCACCAGGCTTATGCCTTAGGTACCTATGAAAAGGGTAAATACACTGTTCCAGCTTTAGGTGGGGTGACGGAATATCCTGAACTGCAATTACTCATGCAAGATCAGGATAATCCAGAAATATATTATGGGATTGTAGATTATGTCTTTGAACATCCCTTAGAAGGCAAGAACTTGGAGTATCAGTACCTTATTAAGCTTCAAAAGAATGGTGACTATACTATTAAAGCTATTACTGAGATTGAGTATCCCATTGATTTTAGTTTGTTTATTTCTTAAATATAATTTAGTTCCTCTAAATATATTTTTATCATATGAAAAAGAGAGCAAGCTCTTCTATGAGGAGATTTTAGGAATACTTTTGCCCAAAAACCTTTTGGGGAAAGGAAAGGAGCATTGAGGATGAAGTTGGCAGAGGCCTTGATATTAAGAGCGGATTTTCAAAAAAAAATTCAACAGTTAAGAAGTCGCTTGGAGCATTGTGTAAAAGTTCAGGAAGGGGAGGAACCGGCAGAGGATCCTAATGCCTTGATCCAAGAGATCGATACCATCTACAAAGAGCTTACCGTCCTAATTCAAAGAATCAATAGGACAAATTCTAGTGTTAAATTTGACGATCAGAGAACTTTAGCCGATGCCTTGGTGGAAAGAGATTTATTACTTAATAAAAGAGGGATGCTTTCCCATATAGCGGAAATCGCTTCCATCAAACAGGATCGTTTTAGCCGTTCCGAAGTTAGGTTCGTTAGTACTATCAATATAGCTGAGATCCAAAAACAAGTGGATCAGTTATCTAAGGAGTATCGAGAGTTAGATACCCGGATTCAAGGGATGAATTGGAATATAGAACTTATGTAATTACTTATTAGCTAATTTCTTAGTAATTTCTTAGTGGTAGCTGATTTTTACAAAGGTGAGTACAAACCCGCCAACAGGGCAAGTTGGACAAGTTTGGTGGTGCTGGGGCAGTACCGGTGGTTCGACTCCACATGTACAATTTAGGCCCAGTATTGTAACACCAGTACAAATTACTAATTAATGTAACGACCGCGTACTAATTTGTTTAATCAGTGAGGGTGGGTAAGGGGAAAGCACTTTGGAAGTATCTCCAAAGTGCTTTGTGTTGAATACTATTTACCTTTTTCCTTGGCTCCTTTTTCGATATAGCGATCTGCTTTGTTAGGACTTTGGGTATTATCATAGATGTTAGGTGCATGGGTGCGGGGTTTATCAGTTTTCTTCTTAGACATCTTTTTACCTCCTAGGATTTAATTCTTGCTTTTTTAAACTTAAGACTTTTAAACTTAAGGACTTTTAAAACTA
>JAAZLD010000150.1 GCA_012799495.1 Desulfitobacterium sp.
CCTGCTACTGGAAAGAGAGCTTCAATCAGATCAATCCCTGTAACTCGTTCTGGCACAGGAAAACCTAGTTTCTTTGCTGCCCATACAACCCCTATTCCGTCAGCAGTTACTAAATATGCGGAGTTGATTAATTGTTTAAGGCGGGGATCCCTGTTTGCAAATTGAATAAGTTCTGGATTAGCTGTCACTACTTGGGCTCTTTCTCCAGATTCTACCCCTTCCGCAATTTTCGCAACGGCTTCCGACATGGTTACACGATGTATTTTTACTCCCAGGATATCTGACTTCACTCTACACCCTCCATCCCCAAAAACAGAAAGCCAAGGATTAGCTCACCAGCATAGCCGGTCTTAAGCCCTTTCCTCGGCAACCACACTTTGCCCAATATATCTGTCAAGAAATTCTATAGTTATCTATGCATATTTTATTTTATTAAGGATTTCTTATGATATCAAAGACCTCTTAGTTATACTTAAAAACTATACTCTAAAACCTTACCTGTACCTAAAGCTACGCAAGAAATTGGATCATCTGCTACGGTGACAGGTAAACCAGTTTCCCGAGAAATTCGCTCATCAAAACCATAAATTAAGGAGCCTCCACCTGTCATGACTATTCCTTTATTAAGAATATCTGCCGAAAGCTCTGGTGGAGTGCGTTCTAGTACTTCTTTTACCGCCCCTATAATAGCTTCTACACTTTCCTCTAAGGCTAAGTAGCACTCTTTAGAGTTTACGGTAATAGTTTTAGGAAGACCAGAAACTAAGTCTCTACCCCGAACATCAATTTCCGCATGATCTTGACGACCTTCAGGTATAGCAGAGCCTACAGCAATCTTCACTTCTTCAGCAGTCCTCTCCCCGATCATCAGATTGTACTCCCGGCGAATATGGCGAATAATGGCCTCATCGAATTTATCCCCACCTACCCGCAGACTACGTTTGGTAACGATTCCCTCTAAAGAAAGGACAGCCACATCAGTGGTTCCTCCCCCAATATCTACGATCATATTTCCTGTAGGGCCGGAAATATCTAATCCTGCTCCTAATGCAGCAGCATAAGGCTCCTCAATAACTTTGACGTTTTTAGCCCCTACTTGGTAGGCAGCTTGTTTTACTGCTCTTTGTTCCACATCTGTTACTCCAGAAGGGATACAGACTACCACTCTTGTCCTAAAGAAGGGTAAACGTTTAGCACCAGCTTTTTCTAAAAAATATTTAAGCATAAGCTCTGTAGTTTGATAATCGGCTATTACCCCATCCCGCATAGGACGCATAGCGGTAATGTTTCCAGGGGTCCTTCCTAACATCATACGAGCTTCTTCCCCTACCGCAATGCGTTTATTGGTATTTCTATCGATAGCCACAACAGAAGGTTCGTGGAGGATTATGCCTTTTCCTTTAGCAAAAACTAGGACACTGGCTGTTCCCAGGTCAATTCCTAAATCTACTCCGAACATGTTTAAGGTACCCCTTTCTTATCCTATGCTTGTCCAACTAACAAACAAGCAAAAGAATCTTCATCTATAAAATCTTAATAAAACTCCCTTAAAACTTCTAATATGCAAAAGTACAATCTCCCCTTAGGGAGATTATACATAATATACCACAATCATACCACAATCTTTTATTCTATGAAAATCGAGTTTAGATATATGTTTTCCCATCTATTAATATAGTAATCATAAAATCAAAACACTTACCATTATAGCAGGGTAAGTCCATAGTTTAAAATTAATTTTCCTGCTCTTGATACTTTTTACGGGTAGCTTCTCCACCACGAATATGTCGCTCTGCTTTATTGTTCTCGAGGACTTGTTTTACCTCCATGGCCAGCTTTTCATTTATCAAAGGTAGTCTTTCAGTCACATCCTTATGGACAGTTGACTTACTTACACCGAATATATCGGCGGTTTGTCTCACTGTAGCACTAGATTCTAAAATATAGTTGCTAATATCCAGTACGCGTTTGCGGATATATTCTTGCACCCTGAGCCCTCCTTCTCCTCACCGGAATTTTATACATTTATATGCATAGAAAATAAAAAAAGACATCCCAGAAGGATGTCTTTACTTGGTAAATGCTGTATAGGAAGAAGTTGGGGCTTTTTTGGTGTTATTTTTAGATCAATCCCTTTTGGACTAAGAAGTCTCGAGCAACTGTTTCAGCTTTTAATCCCTCATAGTCCACCTTAGCGTTAAGTTCTTGCATAGTTTCATCATCGATTAATCCAGCCAACTGGTTCAAGATATCCTCAATTTCGGGATGCTTATCAAGTGCATCTTGACGAATCATTGCTAAACCATCATAAGGTGCGTAGAAATCTTGATCATCTTCCAGAATTACAAGATCATATACCTGCACTTGACCATCAGTGGCATAAGCATCGATAACATCTACTTCTCCTTCGCTAATGGAGCGATATTTAATACCATGGCTCATTCCTTTAACTTCTTTAAATCTCATATTATATACTTCTTGCAAGCCTGGATACCCGTCAGGACGATCTTGGAATTCGAATTCACATCCTAACACAAGGTCTTCAGATACTTCTGCTAAATCGCTAAAAGTCTTCAGATTGTACTTTTCAGCAATTTCTTTAGTGACAGCTAAATTGAAGTGTTATAAATTACTTCTAGCTGTCTCTTTTCTAATAGTTTTCCTTACGATAAAGCGTTAGTATCTACCCATTCTTTAGCTAGGAGAACTGACTCTTCTGTTGGAATTGGAACTTTAGACTCCGCTTTTAATTCTTTAATATCTGCTCTCCAGGCGGCAGTATCATGACGCTCTATTGGATTGGCCATGAATTTTTCTTTTGATCTGTTTTCACCAGAGCTTTTAGGCATATTTTATTCCTCCTAATCTAATATTGTTGATCAGCCATACGTCGAAGGGTTTGATATTTTTCCTGAGCATGCTGTTCCGCCACATTAAACAGTTCCCCTGCGATTTCTGGAAAGACAGTTTCCAGTGAAGAGTAACGTATTTCACCTCTAATAAAGTCTTGGAAGGAACCTTTGGGTTCTCTGGAGTCCAGAACAAAGGGATTCTTACCTTGTTCTTTAAGACGGGGATCATGGCGCCACAAATGCCAATAACCAGCATCTACAGCTTTCTTCATCTCTGCGATACTTGTACCCATACCAGTTTTAATACCATGGTTGATACAAGAAGAATAGGCAATGATGAGAGAAGGCCCATTATAACTTTCTGCTTCGGTAATAGCTTTGAGGGTTTGATTCATATTTGCTCCCATGGCTATTTGAGCTACATAAATATAGCCATAGGTAGTGGAGATCAATCCTAAATCTTTTTTACGTACTTTCTTTCCGCCAGCAGCAAACTTAGCTATAGCTGCTGTTTGGGTAGCTTTAGAGGACTGGCCACCAGCATTTGAGTATACCTCTGTATCAAAGACCAAAATATTGATATCATCTCCACTGGCTAGTACATGATCTAAGCCATTGTACCCAATATCATAGGCAAAGCCGTCTCCCCCGAAAATCCAGACGGAGGGCTTTACTAGATAGTCTTTACGGAGAAGGATTTCTTTAAGGATCCGGTTGTCTGAAGGAGCTTTTTCCCTTTCTATTAACTCTAGAACTTTGGCGCTGGCTTTTTTGGAGCCTTCTCCATCTGTAAAGTTATCCAGCCACTCTTGGAAAGCAGCTTTTAATTCAGGACTTAAGCCGCTTTCTAACCCTTCATTCATAAGTAAAGCTATTTTTTCCCGGATTTGCTTGTACCCAAGGTAAATGCCATAACCGAATTGGGCATTATCCTCGAAAAGTGGATTCATCCAGGCAGGACCTTTACCGTCAGCATTAGTTGTATAAGGAATGGAAGGTGCGCTTCCCCCCCATATAGAGGAGCAACCTGTGGCATTAGCGATGATCATCCGTTCTCCATATAACTGAGTTACTAGGCGTGCATAGGGAGTCTCTCCACATCCTGGACAAGCACCATTGAACTCAAGTAACGGACGAGCTAATTGACTACCAAAGAGGGTTTTTACATCCATGAGATCCCGCTTTTCCGTGACAGTCATGGCAAATTCCCAGTTTTCCGCTTCCATTTCAATTTCATGGTCAGCAGGCTCCATGACTAGAGCTTTACCAGGTGCAGGACAAATATCAGCACAGTTACCACATCCTGTACAGTCAAGGGGGGATACTTGAATTCGATAATGATAGCCCTCTAGTTTTTTGCTGTTTGGCTTCTTAGTTTTAAAGGTATCAGGCGCTTTCCCCAGTTCTTCATCATCAAGGAGAAAAGCGCGGATGGTAGCATGGGGACAGACATAGGCACATTGGTTACATTGAATACATTTGTCAATTTGCCATTCAGGTATAAAGACGGCAATTCCCCGTTTTTCGTATTTTGTAGTTCCCAAAGGAAAAGTTCCATCCTCCATACCTACAAAGTCACTGGTAGTAAGCTGATCTCCTTCATTCCGGGCCATCTTTCTTTGAATCCTCTTCACAAAATCAGGCTCTTCCTTAATAGGCATATCTTCATCAGGTAAGTTAGCCCAGGAAGAAGGAACTTCAACCTTAACTAAAGATTCGATCCCTTTATCTACAGCCTGATGGTTCATAGTTACGATCTTATCCCCTTTTTTGCCATAGACTTTGCGAATGGAATCTTTTAAGTAATTTACGGCATCTTCAAGGGGAATAACATTCGCCAGCTTAAAGAAGGCTGCTTGCATAACCATGTTAATACGTCCACCTAAACCGATTTCTCCAGCAATTGAAACAGCATCGATTAAGTAGAAGTTAATATCATTTTGAGCTAGGTAGCGCTTGAGAGAAGCAGGAAGATGGTCTTCTACTTCCTCGGGAGTCCAAGGGCAGTTAAGAACAAAAGTACCACCTTTCTTAAGACCTTTTACAATATCGTAGTTATAAATAAAGGATCGATTGTGACAGGCAATATAATCAGCATCATAAACCAAATAGGAAGATTTAATAGGGACTTTCCCAAAGCGTAAGTGGGAAATAGTAGTTCCACCAGATTTCTTACTGTCATACTCAAAATATCCTTGGACATGGAGATCCGTGTTATCACCGATGATTTTGATAGCACTTTTATTAGCTCCCACAGTTCCATCAGAACCTAAGCCCCAAAACTTGCAGCTAATTGTTCCTTCTGGGGTGGTGTCGACTACTTCCTCAATGGATAAAGATGTATTAGTTAAATCATCTACGATACCAATGGTAAAGCGATCTTTAGGTTCAGGTTTTTCCAGGTTCTTAAAGACAGCTAAGATCTGAGATGGTGTGGTATCTTTTGAACCAAGACCATAGCGACCTCCCACAATAAGGGGTCGAGTTTCTTTATTATTAAAGAGCTGAATTATATCTAGATAGAGAGGCTCACCAGTGGAGCCTGGTTCCTTTGTCCGGTCGAGAACAGCGATTCTCTTTACGGATTTGGGCAAAACATCAAAGAAATACTTAGAGGAGAAGGGACGATAAAGGCGGACTTTAATAAGCCCCAATTTTTGCCCTTTTGCTGCTAGGTAATCTATAGTTTCTTCGATAGTATTACAAACTGAGCCCATAGCAATTATGATATTCTCCGCTTCCGGATCTCCGTAATACTGAAAGGGATGATATTCCCGACCTGTAATCTTTTTAAACTCTTTAAAATAATCCTCTACAATATCAGGTACTGCGTCGTAAAAAGGATTGGAGGCTTCCCTGTTTTGGAAGTAAATATCGGGATTTTGGGCAGTTCCTCGTAAAACAGGATGATTAGGATTTAAAGCTCTATCTCGAAACTCTTGGATTTTCTCGTAGTCCACTAATTTAGCGATTTCCTCATAGGGGGTAGTTTCCACCTTTTGTACTTCGTGAGAAGTGCGAAAACCGTCAAAAAAATGGAGATGGGGCATTCTTGATTTTATAGCAGCTAAATGAGCTATATAGGCCATATCGCTTGCTTCTTGAACATTATTAGAGCAGAGCATAGCAAACCCTGTTTGCCTGGCAGCGTTAATATCTGCATGATCGCCGAAGATGGAGAGGGCATGGGCTGCTAAAGCCCTGGCAGATACATGAAATACTGCTGGAACGAGATTTCCCGCCATTTTATACATTTCCGGGATCATAAGTAAAAGACCTTGAGAAGCAGTATAGGTAGTTGTCAAAGCTCCTGCTTGGAGGGAACCATGAACTGCTGCCGCTGCACCAGCTTCTGATTCCATTTCTACTACTTTTACAGGTTGGTCAAAGATATTCTTAGCATTATGAGCAGACCATTCATCTACCTCTTCCGCCATAGGGGATGAGGGAGTAATAGGAAAGATGGTGGCTACTTCAGTAAGAGCGTAAGACGCTTCTGCGGCAGCTTGGTTACCATCCATTGTTTTTATCTTTTTGGTCACATGAGTACCTCCTTTGCCAAATATATGAGCGCTTTCTTAGTATTTGTTTAAATCAGGTACTCATACATATTTTTAGTTTTTATTCTAAATAATTTCCCTTTTAATCTTCTTAAGCTTCCTCTTCATCTCTCTTCATCTCTCTCCTAATACTTATCTTAAATATCTCAAAACTCTCTCTTATTCTTCTCTTAAGGGAATTATTTTTCTCTTGACAAAGAGCTAGTTTTTGGGCAAAAAATGGCACCACCCCTCTTCATACGGATCAAGCAACGGAAGGGGAGCAGTTTAAAGGTATTGCTAAATGGTCCTTTGTAGGCTTTCTCCTTGCCACAATTCTTTTTCTCATTGGTAAATTCCTCATTCCCAGCAACCTAGAAACCCTACATATTGTCTTCGATCTTTTACTATTATCGACCATGATTGCCACTGGCTTTACTTCCTTTGGGTGTTTTTTACGAACTAAGAATAAGCGTTTGTTCTTTACTATTAGCTTTAAAAACAACCTACTTTTTCTAGTCTTCTTTTCGGTGGCTTTTCTTCTCCTTACTCAAGTGCCTCAAAGTATCCGAGAAGAGACTTATCCCCTATTTTTTATTCTATTTGCCATCTGCGGTGCAGCAATTGGAGGATTAGCAATAACCTTAATTACCAAGTTCCCCTTGTATAGAGATAAAAAAGTCAAGTGAAAAAAGAAAAAGCACCAGACTAAGGTGCTTTTCTTGCTTTTTGGTATGGAATTTAGTCTAACTACGGTTATATTCATCTATTTTCCGATATAAATTCCGTACACTAATCCCTAATAGTTTTGCCGCTTGATTACGGTTGCCCTGAACCTTCTCTAAGGTGGCCAGAATATGACGCTTTTCCAAATCCGCAAGAGTTGGGTAGTTTTCCAGATTGCCTCCTGAATCCTCCAGGTAATTATCTTTTGCTAGATTATTTGGACCACCACTACTCGATTCGTTATCTCGATTTCGCTCTAAATTTTGCTCTTCTTGGGATCCATCCCTTGTATTCTCTGACCCATCCTGGAAGCCCTTTTCTTGATTATTAGGCCAAAGGTCTTGGAGTTTAATCACATTTCCTTCCGCAAGGATCTTACCTCGCTCCATTAGATGGGCTAATTCCCGGACATTGCCGGGAAAATCATAAGCTAACAAGGCCTCTTTGGCCTCAGGGGAAAGTTTATATTCACTATTTAATCTCAAGTTCTTTTCCCCCATAAGGTTTTTTCCCCGAGGAGGATTCTTACTCTCCTTCTGTAAGAAGAATTCAGCCAGCTCCAGGATATCCTCTTTCCGCTCTCTTAAAGGGGGGATTTCTATAATCATTCCCGAGAGGCGATAGTAAAGGTCTTTCCGAAAAGTACCCCCTTCTACTTCCTCTAATAAATTCCGATTAGTGGCTGCAACAATACGAACATCTACCCTTCTTAAACGATTATCTCCAACCCGACGAAATTCCCCTGTTTCCATAAAGCGCAAAAGCTTCACCTGAAGGTTTAAGGACATCTCCCCAATCTCATCCAGAAAGAGAGTTCCTTGATCTGCCATTTCTACTAAGCCAAGTTTAACAGAACTGGCACCTGTGAAAGCCCCTTTCCCATGACCAAAAAGCTCACTTTCCATAAGGTTTTCCTGGACCGCTCCTGAGTTCAATGGTATATAAGCCTGAGAACTGCGAGGACTCCAAGTATGTAAAGCCCGGGCAAAGAGATCCTTTCCTGTCCCACTTTCCCCTTGTAAAAGAACAGGGGTATCTGTTTGAGCTATTTTGCGGGTCAGTTCCATTAAGGACTGAAGAGCAAGACTACTGCCAATGATTTGGGGCTCAGTATTTTGCCGATGGACTACTTGCTTGAGCCCTGTATTTTCCACTAAGAGTTTCCGCTGTTCTAAAGCTTTCTGTAAGGTAAGCTCTAGTTCCGAAAGATTGCAAGGCTTAGTTAAATAATCAAAAGCTCCAGCTTTCATAGCTTCAATAGCTGACTCCAAAGTTCCATGTCCAGTAAGCATAATTACTTGTAGTTCTGGTTGTTGCTTTTTAATTTCTTGCAAAAGAGTAAGTCCATCTCCATCAGGCAGACG